>JAJBVU010000288.1 GCA_020859645.1 Eubacterium sp.
TATGAAATATGCGTAAATGACATAATATACCGTATCACATCATCAATCCGAATTTTATCTTGCTTTTGATACCATACCGCTAAAGCGGACAAAGTACCGGCAGTTAAAAAATTTATTTTGATTTCAGACAGCGTGTCATCACGAGATATAACGTCTAACTCATACAGTTTCGGAATGACTATATCGGTCAGCTTGTTAATAAATTTGGGGTCACCGTTTGCGCCTGTCAAAATATACATATATTCACCTTTTACGGAATAAAAATCCGAAAAAGCGCGAATTAAATTCTCTGTTGAGCATATCGGCGCAGCTTCAATAATATGCTTTTTAAAATAATCTATAATGTTCTCCTCTATACATTCTAAAATATGATACACGTCTTTAAAATAAAGATAAAATGTGCTTCGATATACTCCTGCGGCAGATGTAACGTCCATAACCGTTATCTTTGTGATTTCTTTTACCTTATAGAGTTCCCAAAAAGCAGTTTTTAATTTCTGTATTGTAATTTCTCTTTTTTGTTCGTGCTTGTTCATTAACATTTCCTCCACGTTGTTACTGCAAAAATTACGCGACAACACGTTGTATATTGTCCATTGAATTTATTATAGCATAATGATATAATTAAATCAATAAGTAAAATCCAATGTAAGCCTTGAAGAATGGAGGAATTAAAAATGTTGGCGTTATTTCACACAAATTGGCCTTGGATGGGTCTTGGAATGGCGATTGTCCTTGTAATACTTTTATTTTTCACAAACCTTTTGCGTTCCGATACAAGCGTTTCGCGGTGGAGAGATCCTAAATGGTGCGCGTGGTTCGGGACTTGTGCATATATGTTACATAACTTTGAGGAATATGGCATTGACCTTTTCGGAAACACATACGAATTTCCAAACCTAATGGATAGAATGATGGGAATACAACCACCCGCAGCATTTTATACAGCAGTAAATGTCGGAGCAGTTTGGTTTGCGTCTACATTTCTTGCAAAAAATGCCGGAAAAAATCACCCGGTGATTTCAATGAGTATGATGGGATTGTTGCTGACAAACGCCCTTTCTCATCTTATACCGCTTTTCACCGGCACTTATACGGCTGGTGTATTCATTGGTATTGTTGTGTTTATTCCCGCTTCAATCTGGTTCTACTACGTGCTTGTAATAAAGGGGGAATTCAGCGGCTACACATTAGCAGCATCGTTGATAGTTCCTTTCATTATCCAGTCCGTCCTTATGATGTCAATCCTGCTATATAGAAGCAGCGTGTTAGGTGATGTTGGTATGGTTATCATTCAAATCATCAATGCAGCACTGTTTGTCGCTTTGGCATATGGGGCGGAGAAAATACTGAAAGATAAAATGTATAAAAAAGCGAAATGATTTAAATTTTATTTGCATTATCTAAAAGCAGCGCACCAACTTAGGTACGCTGCTTTTATGATGCAGTTCTTGTTTAATTTTTGACTGCCGCGAGCAGTAGCTTCCGCGCCCTGTTAAAATACACGCTGTCAATTGCGGGAGTATCGGGATAATAACAGAAGTCAATGCCTTCATAATTTGCGGTGTCATAGCTTGCGTCTTTGGATTGATAGATTGCTGTGTATGCTTCGTTAAGTGCCTCATCATAGGGTTTACCGTTTTTGACCTCGGTTATAATGTCGGCTATGATAACCTTAACTTCCTCCTCAACCGCGTTGTAGTAGTCCGACCGCAAGTACATATCCCGAGTTGTCCGAGCAGCGTTTTGAGCTATAGGTGATAAAATTCCGTAACCGTAACCGTCGGTTTCACCCGCGACCGCCGCCTTGCGGATTCTCGCGTTAGCATATCCCGCCGCCAAAGTGTAGGCAAGATTTCCGCTTTCGACTTCATCAAGAATATCACCGATTAAATTTTCTGTTATGATAATTGCTCCCTCGTCCGCATTTTCCGGCGCGCTTTCACGCGGGATAACTGCGGCAAATGCTGTGACATTCATCGATGCAATCAGCGCGGTAATTGATATAATTTTTATTGTCTTTTTCATAGCTCAGTCCCTTTCTGTACGTTGTACATCCGATAGTTATATCTTTACACTATCATTATACAACAAACAGATACCCGCGCCCAGCCGGAAATTCAAATAAAATTTTGATGATAAGGTCGTGCAAAGCGCCTAAATTTATTTTTACTTTCAATTTTAAATCATATCTCTAAATAATTACAAAAATTTTTGCCTGTTGCAAAACAAAAACGGGTTTAGGTGTCCCAAGTTAAAATTTGCGAGTGTGGCTACACTTGCTGTGCTTGCTATTCATCGGCAAGTACAGAAAATTTTTTCGCGAGTGTGGCTACATTTGCTTTGCTTGCTAAGTAATATTTTGCGCTTATTAACGACTAAACGACAGCAGTAAACAAATTTCACTTTTTAACCAAAATCAAATATGAACAAATTGTAAATTTTAAAAAAATTTCAAAAAATGGTTGCTAAAAGTCTAAAACCAATCGCTTGTTATTGGTGAAAAGGAAAAAAGCCTTGACAATCGAATATCTCAATCATCAGATACATTCCTTTCGGGCGGGAGCCGCTTCTTGAATGCGCCACGACGCGTTAAGCCGAGCGATAAAATTCACGGTGAAATATCGGACAGCTACCGATACGGCGAAAATCCCCGAAAGGCATAATGATACTCACGCCTTGAACTCTTAACAGAATTGGGCGTCCGGATGAGAACCGTGCGGAGGTGGAACTCCTGTGATGTTATTCGCTGTAACAGTTTGATGATTGCATTAAGACATCTCAATAATTGACAAATTATTTATAAATTTTAAAAAATCGGGCAGACAAACATCAAAAAGTATGATACAATAATATCATAAAATATATTTGCATTGTTTGACTGTCGGAAAAGGAGGAACTTATGTTAAAACAGTCAAACAAAATGACAGCGCTTTATTGCCGTTTGTCGCAGGACGACAGACAAGAGGGTGACAGCAACAGCATTGTCAATCAAAAGAAAATACTTAACAGATATGCAACGGAACACGGATATACTCCGTTTGAGTTTTACATCGATGACGGATGGAGCGGGACTAACTTTCAAAGACCGGATTTTCAGCGTATGATACGCGATATTGATGCAGGAAAAATCGAAAGAGCGATTATCAAAGATATGTCGCGGTTCGGTCGTGATTATCTACAAGTCGGAATGTATACGGAAATTATTTTTCCCGAAAAAGATATACATTTTATTGCGATAAACGACGGAGTTGACAGCATGTTCGGCACGGATGACTTTACGCCTTTCAGAAATATCATAAATGAATGGTACGCAAAAGACACGAGTAAAAAGGTTCGCGCCGTAAAAAAGGCAAAAGGCATGGCGGGTGAACACACAAATCCACACGCACCGTACGGGTATATGAAAAATCCCGAAAATCCAAAAGAGTGGATTGTTGACGAGGAAGCGGCAGAGGTTGTAAAAGAAATTTTTCGCTTATGTGTTAAAG
The DNA here is from genome assembly GCA_020859645.1 of Eubacterium sp. Lineage (GTDB taxonomy): Bacteria > Bacillota > Clostridia > Lachnospirales > CAG-274 > JAJQCI01. The sequence continues at coordinate 3,492 of JAJBVU010000288.1, forward strand.
GTCACGGACCTTTACAAATAGCAAATATTCTTACCGAGCGAAAAATACTCACTCCGTCCGCATACGCCGTTAAAGCGGGAACCAAAAAAGTAGCTGCGGAAGCGGAAAAGCCTTATCGCTGGCGAAGCACTATAGTTTGTGATATTTTGGAACGCCCTGACTATTTGGGGTATACAGTGAATTTTAAGACATACACAAAGTCATATAAAAATCACAAAATAATTTATAACCCGCCTGAAAATTGGAAAATATTCGAGAATACTCAGGAGGCTATAATTGATAAGGAAACCTTTGACACGGTTCAACAAATACGGCAGGGACGCAGACGGCGGACAAGTCTGGGTGAAATGCCGCCCTTATCAGGAATGCTGCTTTGCGCGGAGTGCGGTCGTAGAATGACACTGCACAGAAGAAGCGATAAACCGAATAACACACACTTTCTTTGTGGGGCATATAAGGACGACCCGACATCGTGTTCATCACATTATATACGCTATCCCGTTGTCGAGCAAATTTTGCTTGACAATATTCGTGAGCTGACAGGCTTTGTTTCAGAATATGAGGACGAATTTGTCAAAATGGTAATTGATACCGATGTGCAGAAGAAAAACAAAAAAATCGCGAAAGAAAAACGACAGCTTAAAGAAAAGCAAAGCCGTATAAAGGAATTGGATATACTTTTTCAAAGGCTGTATGAGGATAATGTCAGCGGAAAATTAACAGACGAACGCTTTAATAAGCTATCCGATACATATGAAACGGAGCAAAAAAATTTAACCGATGAGGTTGAGGAAATCCAAAAACTGCTTGATGATTCCGAAAGTCAATCACGCGATGTAAAAAATTTTCTTGAATTTGTAAGAAAATATACCGTCATACGGGTGCTGACGAACGAAATACTTCACGCGTTCATCGACAAGGTTATTGTCCACGCCGCAGACAAAAGCAGCGGTAAACGTATGCAGGAAATTGAGATTGTTTATAAACATATCGGTGTGCTTGACAATACAAAGGTAATGGTGTCAAGAGGAAAAGTGGTATAATCATATGCCGCTTGAATGATTAGAAATAAAATGTTCCTTATGAATATTGATAGAAGTATTGGCATAGAGGCTTTTAGAAATTGCACTTTATTAACTGAGATAAACATAGACAACACCACAGATGCTATCTCAGGCTCACCATGGGGAGCTGATGAGAGTATTACTACTATTTCTTGGTTGAGGTCGGAATAAACCCTTAAATACTGCAAAACAAAAGGCAGGGGATTTGTCCCCTGCCCTATTTTTTACTGCCAATCATCAAGTAATATGATAATAAACATATTTCCGGATTTAGGTTTAATGGTGAAATTCTTACGTATCTCACCGGTGCAGTTGTCTATACCGGTTATAATTACAGTAGCCGTACCTGTGTTGGTGTTGTTTTCATATGACAGTGTATAATCAACGTCTTTTGTCAATAGAACACCGTCCAAATACACATCGGGTTCGGGTTCCTGCGCGCTCTTGTTGTACGTAACGTCTTCTATGTCACTTACCGTTACATTACTATCTGTAAGCTCGGTGGATAGGATCGTGAATGTTGTAGTATCCGTTCCGGTGAAATTACCGATACCTCTGATTGTCATGGTAGCTGTACCCGCATAAATGTTATCTGAGGGAATTAATACATAATCCTCATACCGCCTTGATTCCGTCCGTAACTTTCCCTTTAACCCATTCAATCGCATTTTTATCGATCGGTTTTGATTCCGAAATCAGCTTGGATATTTTCTCAAGACCGGCAATCGCTTGTTTTAAATTGCTTAAACCCGATGCATCAATCTCATATTCTTTTGATCCGAACAGAAACTGCTCTGACAGAGCTTTTAATCTGTAAACCAAATCAATATCAAGATTTGTGCTTACATTAATGCTGTTTCCTCCGGTTCCCTTGCTGAAATCACACATACAGCACTTGATTGTGCTTTTTACAGCGTGATTCTTTCCTCCGTTACCGTGCAGCTCGGCATAATCATCCAAAGCCGACAGATTGAGGTTGTCCCTGAAATCTATGACTTTCTTATTGCCGTTTGTTCTTGTGATTACTCTACTTACCATTTTTTACCTCCTTAAAATTTTTTGTTGTGTATATATAAAAAGAGCAGATTACTGCCCTGTAAAGGGTTTAATAATCTGCTCTTATTAACGTAAATAAAAAAATGGGAAAAGCATACACTTTCCTCATTAAACAAAACTTCTTCTAATATATTTACATTATACACTATAAAACGTCAGTTGTCAAGAAAAAAGAGGTCCGATTTGACGAACCTCTAAAAAATTATTACTTAGTTTGCAGCATAGCAGCGTATTTCGCCTTTTCATTATCCGGAATACCCACCGCTTTTAGTGCATCTTCCAAAGATAAGTTTAGGTTGTTTATTATGTTTTTTACTGCATCAAACTTACCCTTTTCAATACCTTGCTCTACGCCTTGCTTAATGCCTTTCTCCTCAATAGCTTGTGCAATATTACACATAGTAACACACTCTCCTTTCTTTTGACTCCGCATGATTATGTCACTTACATCCGCATAACGATTGTCCTTTGTGAACACCGTCAAAAACTCCGCAACGGCGGCAGGATATTTAAGCTCTACCGTGTTATCATCCAAAGCATTTTTGCTTAGTCTTTTATCTTTGAAGAACCTTGCTATAGCTTTGAAATCACTTGTGAAGCTGTTTATGACCTCATCATCTAAAAACGCAATATCGAATACCGTTATTTCATAATTTTTGACATACGGTTTTAGCTCTTCGGGAATTTTTAACAAGCTATGCAAATCCGTTGATTCACCCCATCGTTCACCTGAAAAGTTCAGTACAATGGTTATGACCGGATATATATTTTGGTTCTTCGGATTATTGTTGATTTGCTGCTTGTATGTACTTGCGTCATAGCTCATTATCCGTATAGGCATATTTTTGTCATACGCTGATTGGTTCTCTATGCCAAATGATGAAATCACAAGATTTACCTTGTTTTGGTAGAATTTTAATACGTCCCGTCTTTGCTCATATGTTTTGTCACTGTCGTCCTTGTAAATAGATTCTGTTGGCCCTAAATGTAAAAGATCTTCTTTAAGATACGGTTTACGGAATAACAAAACATTGTATATATCCGCGAACACATCGTTGTAGTCTTCCAAGAGCTTTTCCACGTGGTCTTTTTTACCCATTTCTATCTCTCCTTTATAT
>JAJBVU010000334.1 GCA_020859645.1 Eubacterium sp.
GAAGCAGATTTGCCGCTGATTTTTTCTTGTGCGAGGAATGTATTCGCAGGCGTAGTCTACAACCCTACGTCAAGAATACAATGACAATGCACAAGGGAAAAGCAGTGGTAAAGCTGTGATATATTATTCCTTATAATATGAGGAGGAGCAATTATTATGATCATAACAATAAGAACAGCCGTTGTGTGTGCGGCTCTGTTATCGGCTTATTTCACTTATTCTTTTTTAGCCTGTTCAATGTGTTCTTATATTGAAAGCAGTGCGGAAAATAATGAAAAGGAGAGACTAAAGAATGATTAAAACGGCAATTAAAAGACCTGTCACGGTATGTATGATAGTGTTGTTTACACTGATTTTGGGCTTTGTGGCTTACAACACTTTGGAACTCGCCTACATACCGGACATTGACCTTCCCTACGCAATGGTTTACACCACCTACTCAGGGGCAGGTCCTGAGGAAGTATTGGAGCTTGTAACAAAGCCCTTGGAGGAACAGCTTTCCACAATCACAGGCGTTGACACCATAACCTCTCAGTCGTCTGAAGGCACTTCCTTTGTTGTAGTTGAATTTACATCGGGAACAGACCTTACCGAAGGCGTAAATGACATAAGAGATAAGCTTGAAAGAGTAAGCCTTCCCGATGACGTAGATGATCCTTCTATTATGAAGCTGGATTTTGACAGCGAGTCCTTCAGTGTAGGTGTTACCACCGACACAATGACCCCTGCCACGCTTTATAACTATGTGGATGAAAACATAACCACCTATTTTGAAAGAATAGAGGGCGTTGCTTCCGTAGACATTACCGGCGGTATAGAGACTGAAATTCAGGTTGTTTTAGACCCCGAAAAGGTAAGCCAGCTTGGCACATCTCTTTCATCTATCTCCTCCGCTTTGGCTTCGGAAAACCAAAACATCTCCGTTGGCACAATCAAAAAAGGCTCTCAGGACATAACCCTCAGAGTTGCCGGTCAGTTTGATGATTTGGAGGACATAAGAAACACTTATGTATCCACCTCAGCCGGAAACGGTCTCCTTTTAAGAGAAATTGCAACCTCAATCGAAGAGGTTGAGCTTGACCAGGACACTATTTCGGTTATAGATGACAAAGAGGGTATTATTCTTGAGGTAACCCTTGCTTCCGACGGCAACCTTGTTACTGTTTCCGACGATTTGGTTGCTGTTATCGACCAGCTTAACGAGTCGGAATCCAACCTTAACTTTACACTTTTGACCACAACCTCCGACTATATTAAAAGATCTATCAACAACGTAGTAAACACAGCCTTTCAGGCGGCAATCCTCGCCGTAATTATTCTTCTTATATTCCTTCAGGACTGGAAGAGCGCCCTTATAATCGGTGTTTCAATCCCTACATCAATTATGGCGACCTTCGGCGGAATGTATATTTTGGGGATGAATATGAACCTTGTTTCAATGAGCGGTGTTGTTATTGCTATAGGTATGCTTGTTGATAACTCAGTCGTTGTTTTGGAAAATATTTTCAAATGGCGTGCAAAAGGATTTTCCGCAGTTGAATCAGCCTATAAAGGTACAGCCGAGGTTGCTATGGCGGTTTTCGCTTCAACCCTGACAACAGTGGCGGTTTTTGCCCCCTTCCTTTTCTGGAACGCAACAATGGGGCAAATGCTTAACAACATTGCCTACACCGTAGTTATTGCCCTGTTTGCTTCCTATGTTGTTTCGGTTACATTCGTTCCCACAGCCTGCACACTTATAATGGCAAACGATGACAGACCGAGAAAACAGCCTAAAAAGAGAACTGTTTTCAACATTTTGGGTGATGCAGTTAACCACATTCTCGAAAGACTTGATTTGGCATACAGCAAGTTTTTGGGCAAATGCTTAAGACACAGAATTTTAACTGTTATCGTTGTTATAGTTCTGTTCTTCCTGACCCTTTCCACTGCAAGCACCATAGGAATGGATCTTATAGCAAGCTCCGACGAAGGTGCAGTTTCCATAGTAGCCGAGGTTCCCGACGGATATGAATTTGACTACAGTTATCAAATTTTGGAAGAAATTGACGCAGCAATAGGCGACATTCCCGAAGCGGATTCTGTTTATTCAACCATATCCTCCGGTTCCATCTTATCCTCTTCAGGCTCAATCTCAGTAAACATAAACCTTATTTCAGCCGATGAAAGAGACAGAAGCGACACGGATATTGCGGAAGACTTGGAAGAAAAGCTTAAGGATATCGTCGGCGTGGAAATAACCGTTTCAGAAGGCTCAATGGCTATGGGTTCTCTGGGCGGAAGCGGCTTCGAGCTTGATATTAAAGGCGACGATTTGACGACCTTGAGAGAAATAAGCGATGACCTGACAGAAAGATTTGAAGCTGTTGAAGGCTCAAAGAATATAGAAAGCACTCTTGAGGACACACAGTATCAGACCGACATAGTTGTTGACAGAGCAAAGGCGGCAGCTTACGGCGTAAGCTCATCGTCAATAGCCTCTGCGGTAAAGGCCGCCAATGAGGGTATTACCGGAACAACTTTAAAGAGCAACGGCTCCGAAACGGACATAAACGTAATGTACCCCGAGGACAGACTTGAATATGTAAAGGACCTTTACTCTATTACAATAACAACAAGTACGGGAGCTGAAATTCCTCTTACTGAGGTTGCGGATATAATCGAAACGGAAACTCCCGATACCATTACAAGAGAAAACCAAACCACATATATAACCGTTTCAGGTGAATTTGAAGATCAGGACACAAGCGCAACTACTGCTACTGTTCAGGCAATTCTTGACGATTATGTCTTCCCCGACGGCTACAGCTATGAGTTCGGCGGCTTAACCCAGCAGATGTCAGATACATTTAGCGCCCTTTATCTTATAATCGTTATAGCAGTCGTTCTGGTATTCATCGTTATGGCTTCTCAGTTTGAGTCTTTGAGTCAGCCCCTGATTATTATGTTCTCAATGCCTCTTGCAATTACCGGCGGTCTGTTCGGCTTGTTTATAACAGGCGTAAACTTAACTGCCTTCGCCCTTATAGGCTTCCTTATGCTTGTAGGTATGGTTGTTAATAACGGTATCGTACTTATCGATTACACAAACCAAAGACGTCTTGACTACGGTATGACGTGCTTCGATGCACTTATTGAATCGGGACGTTCAAGACTTCGTCCCATACTTATGACAACTCTTACAACAGTTTTCGGTATGGTGCCTATGGCGCTGGCTCTGTCTGAAGGTATGGAAATGCAGCAGGCAATGGGCGTTGTAATTATAGCCGGTCTTTCAATCGGTACTCTTGTTACACTTATATTCATACCTACAATTTATTCGCTGTTTGACTCTGTTTCGAGACGTATAAGACGTATAAGCGGCAGGTTCTCGCCCTATTCAGACGCAGGCGAAAACAAATATACAAGAGCCCTTGCAGAATACAAGAAAAAACAGGAAAGTCAGCACATACAATAAAATATAAAACTTAACGCAAAAAGGAACTGCTTAATTCGGCAGTTCCTTTTAATATATAATAATTTCAGCTTTAATCAGCTTCCCGAAATGCTTATATTGTCAACAAGCACAGAGGGAGAGCCTATGCCGCTTAAAGAAAATTTAAGATCATTTCCCAAAAGCAAAATATCCTTCATTACGCTGTAAAAATTGCCTGCACAGGTTATTTGGTCAACGGGTCTGACTATTTTCCCTTCTTCAGCCAAAAAGCCCTCGCACAAAAGTGAAAAATCTCCCGAAACAGCATTTGCTCCGGCGTGAAGCCCCGTTACCTTTGTTATAACAACGCCCTCCTGAAGCTTTTCGATAAGCTCATCATATGAAAGTTCTCCCTTTTCTATATAAAAATTAGTTGTTGAGGTCTGAACTCTGCCCTTATAAGAGGATCTGTATCCGTTTCCCGCCAAAACCTCCCCTTTTGCCTTTTTAGCGGATTTAAGAGTATAGAGAAGTGTTTTTAAAACTCCCTTTTCCACAACAGTTTTTACTCTTGAAGCAACCCCTTCATCATCAAAGGGCGATGAGCTGTAGCCGTCAGTCAAAAGAGGATCGTCCTTAATTGTAACAATATCGGAAGCAATTTTTTCGCCTTCCTTTGAAGCTAAGAGAGAAAAGCCCTTTTGGGCAAGCTCGCCGTAAAAGTTTTGACTGAAAACCTCTAAAATATCGGAAAAGGCTTCATTTTTGAATATAACCTTTCCCTTAAAGCTTTTTACGGTATAGGCTTCAAGGGCATTTATTGCCTTTCCGCAGGCGCTTTCCACAAGCTTGTTTAAGTCAAATTCAGACAAGCGGTTAGCCAAAAACACCTCGGAGCCTGTTTTCTTTTTGCTGCCTTCAGAAGCAATGACACTTAAAACACAGATATAGCTGTTGCACTTTTTATAAAGGTCGAGACCCTTTGAGTTTGAAATATAGCTTTCGGAACAGCCTGTGGCAACAGTTGCTCCTGTAACAAGCTCGATTTTAGGCGAATAAGCATAAGCCGCCTTTTCGATTTTTTCCGCAAGGGCAATTTTTTCGTCGTCCTTAAAGCCTTCAAGGTCGGGGTTATAGATAAAGTCGGTTTTGGGGTATTCCTTTTCACCTTCATAAACCTCTTCCGTTTCCTCCTCGTCCATTATAAAGGCGTTTTGAGCTGCTTCCTTGACAATAAAATCAGCCGCTTCTTCTGAAATATCCTCACTGTATGCATAGCCGGTTTTTCCGCCGATTATGCCTCTGAAGCCAACTCCTGCGGTTATGTTTTTGCTGTATTTTTCGATATTGCCTTTAAAAATGGTTACACTGAAGCTTTCAGAGCGTCCCGCAGCCGTCTCGTATTCCGAAAATCCTGCATTTTCAGCTTTTTTGAATAAGATTTCCTTAAATTCCTTTATATCCATTATGCCTTACCTCCTACCGTCATTTCACTGACCTTAAGCATAGGCTGACCTACGCAGACAGGTATCGAGCCCGAGGATGCACCGCACATTCCGCAGGCAAGCTTGGGATTAGGAGCGACCATTTCAATATTTTTGATTATTTCGTCTCCCCTGCCTATTAAGGTAGCCCCTCTGACAGGCTCGGCAATTTTGCCGTTCCTTATCATATAGGCTTCACTGACCGCAAAGTTAAATTCTGCTGTCGCCGGAGTAACGGAGCCGCCGCCCATACTCTTGCAGTATATGCCTAAATCTATTGATGAAATTATGTCATCGGGGCTGTCGCTGCCCCCGGCAATATAAGTGTTTGTCATTCTGGGAACAGGAGCAAGCTTATAAGACTGCCTGCGGCAGGCGCCTGTGGATTTAAGCCCAAGCTTCTTTCCGTAAAAATTATCCGCCATATAGCTTTTTAAAATTCCATTCTCTATAAGAATATTTTTAGTTGCCTTTGTGCCCTCGTCATCAATATTAATTGAGCCCCAGCTGTTTTTTATTGTTCCGTCATCAATTGCCGTCACTTTATCGCTTGCTATTTTTTGACCTAACTTTCCGGCAAAAACAGATGAATTTTTGGCTATGGAAATTGCTTCCAAGCCGTGACCGCAGGCTTCGTGAAAAAGAACGCCGCCGAACCCGTCCCCTATAACAACGGGGAAGCGTCCGCTTGGAGCACAGCCGGCATTTAACATAACCACTGCCTGTTCAGCTGTCTTTCGGGCAAGGTCATCTAAATCAAGGCTTTCAAAAAATTCATAGCCCCTTAAGGCACCGGGAGCAATATAGCCTGTCTGTTTTTCGCCGTTTCCGGTTGCGGCAGAGTTTAAAGCTGTTCTGCACCTTATTCTTTTGTCCTCGGTTTTAAGACCCTCCGAGTTGAAAATTAATATTTCCTGTTCGGAAGCGGAAAAAGAGGCTTCCGCTTCCGAAATAAGCTTTGAATAGCCCAAGGCAGTTTCGTTGGCTTTTTTAAGCCTGTCGAAAATATCCTGTTTTGATATGTCAAAGGGCAATATAATAGCATTGTGAAGATTTTCGGCTTTTTTGACTCTGAAGGGTATGGGCTTAAGAGTTGATTTTTCTTTTGAAGCAGAGGAAATATCCCTTGCCAAGGCTAAAAGACTATTTTCGGACAGGTCATTTGTATAGGCGTAAACCGTTTTTTCTCCGTAAATCAGTCTTAAGCCTAAGCCCATGTCTATGCCTGAATTGGCGGAACGGGCTTTTCCGTTAAGGGCTGAAACAGAGGTCGTTTTCTTTCTTTCGGCGAAAATTTCCGCAAAATCCGCTCCTGAGCCGAGAGCTGTTTCCAACATTTCGTAAGCTGTTTTTTCTTTAATCATAATTTTGCTCCTTTTTCATTTTTTTGTAACATATGCAAATTTTTTCGGTTAGATAAGGCTAATTTTTTGTAATTATTAAAAAAACTCTTGCATTTAATCCGCTTTTGTATTAGAATATTGTTAAGGTAATGAAATTCCTTTATAGCTATATATAATTTTATGGAGGTGCTGTATTATGGCATATGTAATTTCTGATGATTGTATTATGTGCGGTGCTTGTGCTGACGGTTGTCCCGCAGGCTGCATTTCTGAAGGCGACGGTAAGTACGTTATCGACGAGGCTGCTTGTCTCGACTGCGGTGCTTGCGCAGGTGCTTGCCCTGTAGGTGCTCCTACACAGGCTTAATTAAAACAGATTTTACTTTCGGCGGTGCTTTTTCTGCACCGTCTTTTTTTATTTTCCGGGTAACCGCAGTCTTTCGGAGCTGCGTGCCTCGGC
>JAJBVU010000295.1 GCA_020859645.1 Eubacterium sp.
CGAACAAGAAACAGAATTTATAATATTTTATAAAATGTAAAAAATACATTGAAAAGGCATTGTTTTTTTGATATAATCGCTTTATAACTAATTTTCGGAGGTTTCACTATGGCGTTTGACGGTGTTATGATAAATGCTTTAATAAAGGAAATCGGAGACAAAACCGAAGGGGGCAAAATCGATAAAATATATCAGCCCGAAAGAGACGATATTGTCCTGCAGATAAGGGCTTTCGGGTCGGTTTACAGGCTTTTTTTAAGCGCAAACCCCTCAAACCCCAGATTTAATTTAACCGATAAAAAATATGAAAACCCAAAACAGCCGCCTCTTTTTTGTATGGTTTTAAGAAAGCACATCGGCGGCGGACGAATTAAAAAAATAATTCAGCCTGACTTTGAAAGAGTGGCGGTTTTTGAAATAGAAAGCCTTAACGAAATGGGAGACTTTGTAACCTATAAGCTTGTTTTGGAGGTTATGGGCAGACATTCAAACCTTATTCTTATAAATGACAAGGGCGTTATTCTGGAAGCCGCAAGGCATATTAACTATGAATTAAGCTCCGTCAGAGAGGTCTTGCCGGGGAAGGCTTATGTAAAAGCACCCTCACAGGGGAAAACCGACCCTATGACACTGAGCCGTGAAAACTTTTTTGAAGGGGGCAGGGCTAACCCCAATTTTAAGGCACAGGAGCTTATTTATAAATGCTATACGGGCTTAAGCCCTTTGACAGCCGGAGAAATTTGCTTAAGAGGGGGAGTTGACCCTTCGGATAACTGTGAAATTTTAGGGGAGGACAAGCTTAACGGTCTTTTCAAAGCCTTTGAAAGCTTCATGAATGACGTTAAAGTCGGTAAATTTTCGCCCCACATATACTTTAAAAATGACGGAACCCCTAAGGAGTTTGCACCCTTCAGACTTCTAAGCCTTGAGCCTATGAGCTTTAAAGAGGTTTCAACCTGTTCCGAGCTTTTGGAGGACTTTTATTCAAAAAGAGATATGCTTTTCAGAATGGGTCAGAAAACCCATGATTTGAGAAAGCTTGTGACAAATAATATAGAAAGATGCGTCAAAAAGAAGAACATTCAGCAGAGAACCCTTAAAAGCATTGAAAAAAGAGAAAAACACAGGCTTTACGGCGAGCTTCTGATTTCATATGCCTACAGCATAACCAGCGGAGCAAAGGAAGCAAAGGTCATTAACTTCTATGACGAGGAGCAGAAGGAAATAACCATACCTCTTGACGAAGCCCTGTCTGTTCAGGAAAACGCCGCAAAGTATTTCAAAAAATATAACAAAGAAAAGCGAACCTATGCGGCTTTGCAGGTTCAGATGAAGGAAAACGATGAAGAGCTTTATTATCTCGAAAGCGTTTTGAACTCTATTGAGGAATGTAAAAGCGAGGATGATATTAAAGAGATAAGGCGTGAGCTTTTCGAACAGGGCTTTATAAAGAAGCATAAGGGCTTTGAAAAGAATAAAAAGTCTCAAAAAAAGTCTGCCCCTATGAAGTTTGTCTCTTCAGACGGCTTTGTTATGGCAGTGGGCAAAAACAATACGCAAAATGACGAGCTGACTATGAAAACCGCCAAAAATTCAGACCTGTGGTTTCATACAAAGCAGATCCCCGGGTCTCACGTTGTGGTTTTCACAGAGGGAAAAGAGGTTCCCGACAGAACCATTAACGAGGCGGCAATGCTTGCGGCTTATTACAGCAAAGCACGGTCGGGCAGTCTCGTTCCCGTAGACTACACCCCCAGACGCTTTGTAAAAAAGCCCAACGGAGCAAAGCCCGGTTTTGTAATTTATACAACAAATAAAACCGCTTTTGTAACCCCAACGGAGGAATTCGTAGAGAAGCTTTCACAGAACACAGAAGCGAAATAATAAAAATCGAACAGGGAGTTGATTATTATGAATGACAAGCTTAAAGAAAAGCTAAGCAGAATAGAGCCTTATGTTCCCGGGGAACAGCCCAAGGGAGCCAATATTATAAAGCTTAACACAAACGAAAATCCTTATCCACCTTCACAGCGTGTTTTAAATGCGCTTAAGGAAATTGACGGAAAAAGCCTTAACCTTTATCCCGATTTTGTGTGCAGTGAGCTTAAAAAGGAGTTGGGGAAGCTTTCAGGAGCAAAGGAGGACGAAATATTTTTGGGAAACGGCTCCGACGAGGTTTTGGCGCTGTGCTTTAAGGCATTTTTTAATTCCGAGACGCCTGTTCTTTTTCCCGAAATAAGCTATTCATTTTACAGCGTGTGGACAGAATTTTTTGATATTCCATATAAATGCGTGCCTCTTAAGGATGATTTTCACATTGACATCGACGGCTTTTTGTGTGAAAACGGCGGAATTGTTATTCCCAACCCTAATGCACCTACGGCAATAGCAGAGGGTAAGGAAAATCTTATTAAAATTATAGAGAATAATCCCGACAGTGTGGTTATTATAGATGAAGCTTATGTTGACTTTTCCGATAAGGGAAGTGTGGCTGACCTTATACATAAATATGACAATCTTGTGGTGGTTCAGACCTATTCAAAGTCAAGAGCGTTGGCAGGCATCCGCTTTGGTTTTGCCTATGCAAACAGTGAGCTTATAAAGGTTTTGGAGGGGGTTAAAAATTCCTTTAATTCATATACTGTCAATACGGTAACAAAGGTTTTGGCTTATGAGTGTCTTAAAGACAAAGATTATTTTAACGAAACTGTTGAAAAAATAAAGAAAACAAGGGCTGAGCTTATAAAGGGTCTTGATAAGCTGGGATTTGAAACCCTTGATTCCTCGGCAAACTTTGTTTTCACCACAAAGAAGAACGCCGACTGTGAAGCCCTGTTTGAATATTTAAAGGCAAATAATATTTATGTAAGGCATTTTAACAACCCCAAAATTAAAAATTATTTGAGAATAACAGTGGGTACGGATGAAGCGACGGAAGCCCTTCTCGAAAAAATTCGGGAGTACTTCGAAAAAGATGAGTAAAAAATTTTAAAGAAAGGTATAAGGAGTTTAAAATGAAGTGTGTTGAAGTTTTTGAAAACAAATACGGCAGAGAACCGGACGCAATGTCCTTTTGCCCCTACAGAATTTGCCCTTTGGGGGCTCACGTTGACCACCAGCTGGGCAAGATAAACGGCTTTGCCATTGACAAGGGTATACATATTGCCTACGGCGCAAAAAGAAACGGAATTGTTGAAATGCGTTCCGTAAACTTTCCCAAAAGAGCGCAGTTTCACGTTAAGGACGTTCCCGAAACAAAAGTAGGAGACTGGGCGGATTATTTAAGAGGGGCGGCTCTTCTTCTTTCGGAAAAGTATCCTCTCAGAACAGGTATTTGCGGTGTTATTGAGGGCTCACTTCCCATAGGGGGCTTATCCTCATCTGCAGCGGTAACAATTGCCTTTATGGCGGCTCTCTGCAAGGTCAACAATATAACCCTTGAGCCTATGGAGCTTATTCTGACCGCAAAAGCCGTTGAAAATAATTATGTGGGCGTATCGTCCGGCAAGCTTGACCAAAGCTGCGAGGTGCTTTGCAAAAAGGATCACCTTCTTTACCTTGACACAAAGGACGACAGCTATGAGCTTATTCCCTCGTCAGCCAATATGAAGCCCTATAAAATAGCGGTCTTCTTTTCGGGGCTTGAACATTCGCTTGTAAGCAGTAAATACAACCTGAGAGTTGACGAGTGTAAGGCGGCGGCTTATGCCCTTATGGCTTATTCGGGAATGGACTACGGAAAGTTTGAAGCCGTTCGTTTAAGAGATGTTCCCAAGGCTGTTTTTAACCAGTACGGGAAAAATCTTCCCGAAGTATGGCGAAAAAGAGCGGAGCACTTCTTTTACGAAACGGAGAGAGCAGAAAGGGGAGCGGAAGCATGGCGAAAGGGCAACATAGAGGACTACGGAAAGCTTATAACCCAAAGCGGTTATTCTTCCATAAACAGCTATGAAAGCGGCTCAGAGGAGCTTAAGGGTCTTTATGAAATTATCACAAAGCAGGACGGAGTTTACGGCGGACGTTTTTCAGGCGCAGGCTTTAAGGGCTGCTGTATGGCGCTTATTGACCCATCATTTGCGGAAAGCATTGAGAAAAATGTTACAGAGGAATATAAAAAGCGCTTCCCGAAACTGGCAGACAAATATTCATTCTATCTGTGCGAAAGTGCTGACGGAGTTGAATTATAAAGTATAAATATAAAAAGTAGGTGTAAATATGAAATGTATAATTCTTGCGGCAGGGTACGCAACAAGACTTTATCCCTTAACTGAAAACTTCCCCAAGCCTTTGCTTTCTGTAGGCGACAAGGCAATTTTGGATTATCTTGTTGACGATGCAGTCGATACAGGCGAGGTTAAAGGCTTTATCGTAGTTACAAACCATAAATTTGCGGAGCATTTTAAGAAGTGGGCTGAAACAAAGGCTCTCAATATTCAGGTTGTTGACGACAAAACAATGACAAACGAAACCCGTCTCGGTGCGGTTCGTGATATTTTATATGCTCTTGAAGAAACGAAAACAGAGGATGATCTTCTTGTTATGGCAGGGGACAACATACTCGATTTTTCGCTTAAGGGATTTATTGATTTCGCAAGGGAAAAGGACGCTTCCTGTGTAATGTGTCACGAAGAGACAAGTCTTAAAAAGCTTCAAAAAACAGGGGTTATAACAACGGATGAAAACAGCCTTATTACAAGCTATGAGGAAAAGCCCCAAAACCCCAAGGGTCATTTGGCAGTGCCGCCCTTTTATGTTTTGAAAAAGGAGGATGCCGCACTTATAGAAAAGGCTCTCGAAAACGGCTGCGGAGCCGACGCACCGGGAAGCTTTGCAGCATGGCTTTCCCGTAATTCAAAGGTTTATGCTTATTTAATGCCGGGAAAGAGATATGACATAGGCGATATTGAAAGCTATGAATACGTAAAACAATGCTTTGAAAAATAATGCTTTGAAAGGAAATAAATAAAATGGCTGAAATTAAACTTGAAGGAAAAACAGTGTTTTTAACAGGTGCCGCAGGCTTTATAGGTGCAAACCTTGCAAAAAGACTGTTTAAGGATTTTGAAAACGTTAAGGTAATCGGCATAGACAATATGAACGATTATTATGACGTAAGACTTAAAGAGGAAAGACTTAAGGAGCTTAAGGCTTACGGCGAAAGCTTTGTTTTCATAAAAGGCTCAATAGCCGACAGGGAGCTTGTAAAAAAGGTTTTTGAAGATTATAAGCCCGAGGTTGTTGTTAATTTGGCGGCTCAGGCAGGGGTAAGATATTCAATTACAAACCCCGACGCTTATATAGAGTCAAACCTTATAGGCTTCTATAATATTTTGGAATGCTGCCGTCATTCCTATGACAACGGTGAAAAGGGCGTAGAGCATTTGGTTTATGCTTCAAGCTCATCTGTTTACGGTTCAAATAAAAAGGTGCCTTATTCAACAGACGACAAGGTAGACAACCCCGTCTCACTTTATGCCGCAACAAAAAAGAGCAATGAGCTTTTGGCTCACGCTTATTCAAAGCTTTACAACATTCCCTCAACAGGGCTTAGATTTTTCACTGTTTACGGACCTATAGGCAGACCTGATATGGCTTATTTCGGGTTTACAAATAAGCTTTTAGCCGGAGAAACAATTAAGATTTTCAATTACGGAAACTGCTCAAGAGACTTTACCTATGTTGACGATATAACAGAGGGCGTTGTCAGAGTAATGAAAAAGGCTCCCGACAGACAGACAGGGGAGGACGGTTTGCCTGTAGCACCCTATGCAGTATATAACATTGGCGGCGGCAGACCGGAAAGCCTTCTTGACTTTGTGACTATTTTACAGGAGGAGCTTGTAAGAGCGGGGGTTCTGCCCGAGGACTATGACTTTGAAGCACATAAGGAGCTTGTGCCTATGCAGCCCGGGGATGTTCCCGTAACATATGCCGATACAAAGGCACTGGAAAGAGACTTCGGCTATAAGCCCTCAACAACCTTAAGAGAGGGCTTGAGAGAATTTGCACAGTGGTATAAGGCTTTTTATTTAAGTGAATAATTAAGCACTTTAAGGGGCTGCGAAAAAATGAATTTTCAATTTTTCTCAGCCCTTTTATCGTTGAAAAATAAGTTTAATAGATTTGTTTTAAAACCATTTCGGCAAAATCCTTATATGTATAGCCGGGGGTATCGTCAATATTGCATACTTCATTGAAGAAGCAGCTGGGAATTTCCCCAAGCTTAAGGCATTTTTGAATACACAGGTCGCAGCCGCTGCTGTGATTGACGGGGTTAAGAGGGCAGTTTTTGTCTCTGCAGGTGCAAAAATCCTTTGCGGTTTTCATAGCTTTGTCTCCTTAAAATTATTTCTTCTTTTTCGGTTTCGGTGAGGACAAATCCTTATATATAGCCTTAAACAAGCCTGTCAAAAATTCCTTATTATCAACTTCACTTACCAACAGCATTTCTTTAGCACCCTTATAGGGTATTTCATATTAAGCTTTCGGCATATAGTCAATTGCTGATTTTACGGGTTTAACAAGGAGTCTGTTGTCATAGATACCCCTGCAATTTTGCCGTTTTAATTTATTATAGTCCTATTTTTATTTGAGGTCAACAGAAAATACCGATTATGAATAGCTTTTATAATGTCTTGACTT
>JAJBVU010000190.1 GCA_020859645.1 Eubacterium sp.
ATATTATATCATAAAAAATTCAGGTTTAATGTTACCGTTTGATTACAATTTTACACACGCATGCATAAAAAAAGACAGCCGCTGAGAAATTATTCATAGAATAAATCTCGGCAGCCGTCTGCTTGGTTAAAGTTATATTTTACTCTTCAATAAGTATCAATATGTTGTACATAATAACTGCTGTCTGTGCTCTTGTGGTGTTTGCCTTAGGCTCGATACCCTCGTTTGTTCCGCTGACAACGCCCATTGAAACCATTGCGGAAACAGCTTCCTTTGCATATGCGGAAATATCGTCCTTATCTGCGAAATCGTCTAAAACCGCTTCATCAGCTGCATCTGCTTCTGTATCAGTCATTGAAGTGAAGGCTCTCCATGTAAGAACCATCATATCCTGACGTGAAATATAAGCCTCGGGGGCAAATGTTCCGTCTGAATATCCCTCTGCAATACCCAAATCCTTAGCAAGACCCACATAATTTGCATAATACTTGTCGGCTCTTACATCTGTGAAATTGCTTTCGGCTGTTCCGCTTATTCCCAAAGCGTTAAGAAGCATAATTATAAAGTCTGCTCTTGTAACATTGTTTTTAGGAAGGAAGCTTCCGTCGTTATAGCCGTTTACAACCTTAAGTCCTGCAAGATAGTTTATAGCTTCAACAGCCCAGGGTGTCTCGGAAATATCTGTGAAGGCATATTCGGCTGTTTCGTCTGCCGCTGCGTCACCTGAAGTCTCAGAAGCTGTATCGGAGGTATCGTCAGCTTCCTCTGCTGTTGTGGTGGCAGTCTCCGTTGTGCTGTCGGTTGAAGAAGAGCCTGAGCTGCCGGAGCCGCCGCCCGATGATGAAGAAGATGAGCTTGACGATGAGTCGGAGGATGTGCTTGAAGCTGTTGTTGTTTCGGCTTCGGCGTCAGCTGTTGTTTCTTCGGAAGATGATGAAGAAGCCGATACGGAAACACTGCAGGCAGTAACGTCTGTGTCAACTGCGCCGCTGTTTGTTGAAGCGAAAATAGCGGAAGCTGCCTGAACGTCAATATCGGTTGAGCCTGTGCCTACAACCTCAAAGGTAGCCGCAAAAATAATACCGCTGTCTGTAATTTGATAAAGACCGCCCTTACCGCCGAAGGTGCCTGTAATATTGGCGCACTTTATCTGACCGTATTCGGCACAGGTAAGCCCTGAAGCGGAGCTCTTATATTTAAGAACAGTGCCCGATGAGGCTGCTCTTGCCGCTGCGGAATTAATAGCCGAAGGGCTTATAAAATAGTTTTCGGATGTGTCTGAAATGGGGAAGGTCATAGCGTCGCTTTTGTCAACGTCAATTGCTTCCTTAAACATAACAACCGACGGGTCATAGGTTACATAAAATGTTACTGAGTCGATACCCTCTGAGTTATTTTCAACGTAAAATTCAACATCGAAGGTTTCTCCTATTTGGCTTTCTTCAAAGCTGTAGGAAGGCGTAAGGGGATAAATATTGACCTCAGCCCCGTAAGCCAGCGCCGTCCCTGCGCAGAAGGTCAGCGCCAAAGCAGATAATAAACAAAAAATTTTCTTTTTCATACCTTTCTCCTTTGTCTTAAAATTTTATTATGCTTTTATTCTACAACAAATCACTGAACTTTTCAACTGTTTTAGAGAAAAATTTTATTGCAAAAATACAATAAGGGATATATAATAGAAGAAACAAAAGAAAAACAATCGGAGGTAAATATGAATAAATATAAGCAGTCTGTATTGGAAAGAGTTTATCAGTCATTTGTCTGCGGCGGCGACAAGCTTAATTTCAGATATAAAAATGAGCCTATTCCCGAAAATCTACTCAAAGCTTTAGAGGAGCTTGAAGAGGAGGACTATGTTAAAATAGTTTCTAAAACAGAGTCCGGCGTAAAAGCCGAAATCACCGATAAGGGCATAGCCTTCGGCAATTCCGCAACGTAAACCTAAGTCCCCTTTTTTATAAGGGGATTTTTTAATGCTTATGCTGAATTTAATTTACCAACCTTTTACAGTTTTCTTACAACAGCAGGATAGAAAAATAAACCCTTCGGCAATATAATGTAGCTGTCGGTTAAGTAAATTTCGGTTAGAATTTAATTAAATCAAAATATTAGATCTAAGACAGACATTGGAGGGTAAAAAATTTATGAAAAGATTTGCAAAATCAATAGCTGCGGTTACTGCGGCAATAGCTTTGGCTGCGGCTGCGGTTTGTACCGGAAATTCAATGGCGGAAGCCGTCAGCACGGTTGAAACCATTGCTGCCGAAAGCACTGCGGCTTCATCGGCTGAAAGAACGCCCAAATACATATTTATGTTTATAGGCGACGGAATGAGCTATCCCCAAATTCAGCTTACAAACTACTTTATAAGTGCAAACAGCTCTGCTGCTGCAAACAAGACAGTCAATGTTGAGGGTGAACAAAAGTCCGTTCTTCAAAGCAAAAGCAATTTGACAATGATGGATTTTGACATTGCAGGCTCCGCTCAGACCTATGACAGCACGTCATTTGCTCCCGACTCCGCTTCAACAGCCACATCTATTGCAACAGGCAACAAAACCTGGAGCGGCAGCATTAACGTAAGCCTTAATTTCTCTGAAGAATATGAAACAATAGCCGAAAAGCTTAAGGCTCAGAAGGACTATAAAATAGGCGTTATTTCAAGCGTAAACTTAAACCACGCAACTCCCGCCGCATTTTATGCTCACCAGAAGTCAAGAAACAGCTATTACGACATAGGCTTGGAGCTTATTGACAGCGGCTTTGATTATTTCGCAGGCGGCGGTCTTTTAAAGCCCACAGGAGCAGACGGAGATCAAGAGGATCTTTACGAGCTTGCGGAGAAGGCAGGCTATAACGTAATCAAAACACAGGCTGAGGCTGAAGCTCTCACAGCCGAGGACGGAAAGTCAATCGTCATTGACGAGCATTTGGCAGACAGCTCCGCAATGGAATATGAAATCGACCGTCAAAAGGGAGAATGGGGTCTTTCGGACTACGTTGAAAAAGGCATCGAGGTTTTAGACAATGACGAAACCGGCTTCTTTATGATGGTTGAAGGCGGCAAAATCGACTGGGCTTGCCACGCAAACGATGCAGCTTCCGTTATTCAGGACACAGTTGCTTTAGACGAGGCAGTAGAAAAGGCAGTTGAATTTTATAACGAGCATCCCGACGAAACACTTATTATAGTAACAGGCGACCACGAAACAGGCGGCTTAACAATAGGATTTGCCGGAACAGACTATGACACATTCCTTACAAACTTCAACAATCAAAAAATTTCCTTCATTAAATATGATGAAGAGTATGTTGCAGGCTATAAGGAAAACAACACAGATTTTGACACAGTTATGTCTGACATAACAAAGCTTTTCGGTCTTGAAGCTCCCGAGGGAACAGTTTCCTCTTCATCACAAAAGGACAGCGCCGACCTTCACCCCGAGTCGGACAATGACGGAACTCTTGTTATGACCGACTATGAATATAACAAGCTTAAAACAGCCTATGAAGTAACTCTCGCAAGAACCGGCGACGAAGAGGAATACGAACAGGAAGAATATGAGCTTTACGGCAGCTATGAACCCCTTTCGGTAACAATCACTCATATTTTAAACAATAAGAGCGGTGTAAACTTCGGTTCATATGCTCATACAGGACTTCCCGTTGAGGTTCTCGTTAAGGGTGTGGGAGCAGAAAGCTTTGAGGGCTATTATGACAACACCGACATTTATAAAAGACTTGCAGCTTTGACAGGAGTAAAATAAAATGAAGCCTGACGGATTATTAAAAAACTCTGTCTTTCGGCTTATCATTATAGGAATAATTTTGACGGGCGTTCTCATACTTGTTCCCACAGGCTATGAGGACGCTCTCATTTATAAAGATGCCGAAAGAGTAAAAGCGGAAATATTAAGCGTAGACAACACCTCTATAAGAAGTTCCGGGCTTATTCAGTCAGGTGAGCAGAAATGCGAAATTTTAGTTAAATCGGGACTGTTTAAGGGCAAAGAAATAGAAGGAGTCAATTTATTGACAGGCTCTCTTGAAGAGGATAAAATCTTTGATGTTGGCGATGTTTGTCTTGCCACAATTTCACACAGCGGCGAAGAGGTCACCTCATGTATTCTGACGGATCACTACCGTCTTGACAAGGAGATTATACTGCTTGGTCTGTTTTTCGCTCTTCTTATAATATTTGCCGGAAAGAACGGATTTTTAGCCATATTTTCATTTGTAATAACAATTTTAACAGTGTGGAAGGTTCTCGTTCCGGCATATTTAAACGGAGCAAACCCTGTTTGGACGGGAATTAACATAACAATTTTTTTGACCATTATAATAATATTTTTTGTTTACGGCTTTGACAAAAGAACCCTTTCCGCTGTTTTAGGCTCGCTTTTGGGGATTTTTACAACCTGCATTATGGGAATTATATTTACGGACCTGTTTAAAATTCACGGTGCGGTTATGTCACACTCAGAGTCCCTTTTATACAGCGGCTATCAGGATTTGAATTTGACCTCTGTGTTTATGAGCAGTATTTTCATAGGCGCTTCGGGGGCTATGATGGATTTATCAGTGGATATAACCTCGGCTGTAAATGAGGTTGTGGAAAAAAAGCCGGACATAGGGTGGAAAGAAGCCGCCCGTTCCGGTATGAACGTAGGAAGAGCCGCTATGGGGACTATGACAACCACCCTTCTCCTTGCCTACTCCGGCAGCTATATAACACTTTTAATGGTTTTTATGGCTCAGGGAACGCCCATTGACCACATTCTCAATTATAAATATGTTTCCTCCGAAATTCTTCACACAGTAATAGGCAGCTTCGGGCTTGTAACCGTTGCCCCCTTTACGGCTTTGGTCTCGGCGTTTATGCTAACTAAAAAAAGATAACCCAAAGTTAAAGCCCCCTGCCGTTTCGGCAAGGGGCTTTTTTCGTCAGTAGCTTATAACATTTGTTCCTGACTGTTTAAAGTTTATATTTAATATGTTTATATTGCTCGAAATGAAGTCTGTTATATTTTCTTTAGTTTCAATCTTTGTAATTTCAATTTCAGGTTTTATGTATGATTTTTTCATTTTGACCAACCCCCTTATTCGGCATTTATTGTTAAGCCCGTAGTTGCAGATGTTACGAAATAGAGAACATTTGTGCTGTCGGCTGTCGCCTTAGCTGCAACTGCTCCTCTGACAGTTTCCGTTGTCTTTTCGCTTTCTCCCGAAACAGGGAAGTATGCGGAATTGCTGCTGTCCGTTTCGACACCGCTTTTATCTATATAATAATAGTTGTTAAGGGTATAGAATGTTCCGTCAACAACAGCCCCCACCTCGTCAAGATAAGCTGCACCTGAACCGCCGTAGGCAGTGGTGTCAACAGCTATTCCCGAAAGAGCCGAGCCGTCATCTTTAACAGAAATTCCGTCACTTACAACATTGGCGTAAACCTCTGAGCCGTCATCATTTCTTGTAAGCTTAACAACGGGAAGGCTTTCGGAGCTGAACACCGAAAGACAGGGCTTAGCATCTGTTCCCAAGGTCTGAAGCCAGTCTGTTCCCTCTGCTTCGCCGCTTAAAAGCCAGGTCAGTTCGCCGCTTGAAAGCTGTGTTGAGGTGAATGAAGCTGATGTGTCTGTGCCGCTGCCTGTGCCTTTGCCAGCCGTTCCCTCTAAGTAGTAATTGTTTTCGGCAGTGCCGTATGAGTTAGTTCCTATAATGCCGCCTATTACAGCTGAAGAGCCGCTGTTGCTGCTGAGATAACCTGTATTATAACAATTTCTTATCGTTCCGCCCGTATAACCGGATATTCCGCCGATATTGGTATATATGCCGTAAACCGTACCTGAATTATAACAGTTTTGAACAGTTCCGTAGCTCATTCCGCAAATTCCGCCTACACGGCTGTCGCCCGATACACTTCCTTCAAAATAACAATTGCTGATTGTATCCCAAGAATCAATATAGCCGCAAATTCCCCCTACATAGCTGTAGCCTGTTATGTCGCCCACTACCCCTACATTTTTGATTGTTGCTGCGTTAGCTGTCATTCCGAACAAGCCGGCATAGCTTTGTGAGGAATTATTGTAGGTCAGATTTTTTATAATATGCCCCTGTCCGTCAAAGGTTCCGGCATAGGGATTAGATGAAGTGCCTATAGGCGTCCACTCAACGCCTGTCATATCAATATCAGCTGTTAATATGCAATTTAAAGATGTGTTCCCTGTATTTACAAGGTTTAAAAAAGTCACAAGCTCTTCGGAACTTGATGCTGCAATA
Source organism: Eubacterium sp. (assembly GCA_020859645.1). Taxonomy (GTDB): domain Bacteria; phylum Bacillota; class Clostridia; order Lachnospirales; family CAG-274; genus JAJQCI01. The sequence goes on from JAJBVU010000190.1 coordinate 6,280, forward strand.
TTACTTAAAGTAACAGATGTTCCGCTGCTTTCCGAATATGACAAGCTGTAAATATAACCGCCCGTCTGAGCTTCTGCAGAATCGGAGGTAAGATAAATATACTGATTTTTATCGCTGCTTGTGTGGTGAGTTATACTTTCTATATAGATTTTTCCGTCAACAATAATGCTGTCTCCCTTTGTTGTGTCGGGTATTGTATACAAATAAACACTTTCACCGTCGGCATTTGTAGGCGTAACGGAAATTGAAGAAGCCTTTACTGAAGAATTATAAATCATTATGTTACTGCCGCTGCTGTTGTTGCCGCCGCCTATACCTGCTCCGTA
>JAJBVU010000279.1 GCA_020859645.1 Eubacterium sp.
AGAAAAAAAGCTGCGCTTAAGCCCTCTTTCGGCTATATCCGCAGCTTTATTTTATTGGACAAACAGTCGGAAACGGGCAGGCTGCGGTGTATTTTTCGTTTTTTACAATAAATTAAAAAATGACGAAAGTTTTTTGTGCAAAATATAAAAAACGGAGTTGCGTTTTTTGAAAAACTATGATAAAATGTAATTAAGTTGTAACATATTATTAATAAAAGGAGGAAAATTTATGAAAAACAGCTTAAAAAGGTTTGTTAGCAGAGTTATGGCGGTTGTTATTGCTGTCAGCTGCTGTCTTTCAAACGTCTTTGTTTCGGCTTATGCCGACACAAGGAATATTGATGTTTGGGATTTCGGCTTCGTGGCTGAAAGCGAAAGCTATTATACCAACAACATTACAGAAGCAGACTATCTTGCTTTTATGACAGGCATTGAAGGAACCGGCGGTTTAGTACCTTCTACTATTACAGCAGGAGACTATGACTTCGGAGATTTGATACTTTCCTACATCGGAAAAGACAGATTTTATAATACTTCATCAAATACCTACAGTACTAATATCGGCAAGTCTTATTCCGATTCGGACTACAGCTCTAACGGATATTACTACTGCAACGGTACCGGCGGCGACTACAGACGCTGCTTTTACATTAAAGATGTTAAAGCAGGGGACGTAGTAGTTATTTATTCGGGCTGGAGCAACACCCCCAGCGGCGACGGCGACTCAGTTGTTTTCAGATCGGGCAGCTATGCCGACGGCACATTTACAGAGGACAAGGTTCAAAATGATACATCCGACCCCTTTACGGCATCTGCTAAAAATACATTTATAGCAGCAGAGGATGCGGATTATCAGCTTTATATGACAACAGGTAATTCCGGCAAGCCCGTAACATTCAGAGTTATGAGAATACCTGCCATTACAGTCAGCGGTACTGTAAGCGGCGTTCTTCCCGAAGGCACATACGGAATTAAATTCCAGAACCAGACAACTCTTGAAGAGACAGAAGCAACTATGGACGGAAATACATATACAGCTTCTCTTTCCGCAGGCTATACATATAAGGCTGTTATGACGGGCGTTGTAGGCTACGGCGTAACAAACGCTACCAAGAACGTAACAGTAAGTCTTTCAGATGTTGCCGCAGGCGCATTAACAGCCGATTTAACCTCTGAGGTTAAAACATCCTACACATTGAGCGGAAGCTTTACAGGCTTTGCAAGTGACTATGACACATCTTCACTTGTTCTTACACTTACACCTACTGACAATGACGAAAGCGACACTCAGACAATTGCCGTAGGCAGCAGTCTTACATACAGCGCTCAGCTTGACTCAGGCGTTACTTATGCGGCTTCTATGACCGGCGTAAACGATTATGAAATTACCGACGGCGGAACAATCTTCTTCGAAGAGGGCACTGCAAATACACAGGATATAACAGTTTCACCCGTTGCAGCATATTCTGTAAGCGGCGGCTTCTTAGGTCTTACACAGACAAGAGGCGAATATGAAACTCTTAATGTAACACCTTCCGCAATCACATTTACAAATGTAGATGACGGCTATGTTTACAGCGGAACCTGTGCAGACGGCGCATATTCCGCAAGCTTAAGAGACGGCTCCTACAGTGTTGCTATTACTTTAACAGACTATCAGACAACAAACCACGTTGTTGTAAACGGCGGAGCTGTAACTAAGAGCCTTCTTCTTGAATATACAGGCGCAGAAGCAGCTGTTGAATATTCTTCAGACATTTACGTAGGCGCTTCAAGAGCATATACTACTCTTCAGGCTGCTGTTGATGCCGTAGGCAATATGATAAGAAGCAATAACGAGAGAGTAACTATCCACATTGACCCCGGTACATACCGTGCCCAGACTATAATCGATGTTCCCAACATTACTATCGTTAATGACAGTGAGGACGAGGACGTTGTTCTTACATGGTATTACGGCATAGGCTATAACTATTACAGCTGTCATAACGGATACTATGATCCTTACTATGACTATGACCAGTATGAAAAGGGCGCAGCTTCAAGATGGGGCGCAGCTACATATGTTAAGTCAAACGGTACAGGCTTTAAGGCTGAAAACATTTATTTTGAAGCTTCATTCAATAAATATATGACAGACGAAGAGGTTGCAGACGGTGTAGAATTAGCTGACGATGCAGGTCTTACAACTGTCAGAACTATTTCAACAGACGTAACCACAAGAGCAGCTACAGAAAGATCCGCAGCTTTTGCAATAGAAGCAGACGATTCCGAATTTTTGGGATGTACCTTCTACGGCAGCCAGGACACACTTTATACAGGCGGCGGCACAGTCGATGTATATTATAAGAACTGTAAGATAATCGGTCAGACAGACTTTATCTTCGGCGACGGCAACTGTGTATTTGACGGCTGTGAGCTTCAGTGGGCAGGCTACTCTGCAAACAGTACAGGCGGCTACCTTACAGCAGCTAAGGATGAAGCGACAAACGGCTATCTTTTCAGAGGCTGTATAGTAACAGGTCAGGAGGACGAGGACAGCTCAATGGTTGTTACCGGCGGCAACTTCGGCAGACCCTGGGGAGCAGGCGCAAAGGTTACATTTGCAAACACAAAGCTTTCTCACTCAGACTACATTGCTTCAGCAGGCTGGGCTGATATGAGCGGCAACACACCTGCAAACGCTAACTTTAAGGAATATAACACAACATATTTAGGCGAAGCTGTTGACACATCGGGCAGAGTTGTTTCTGCTGTATCTTCACTTGACACAAGCGTATACAACGCTCTCAGCTACCTTAACGGCTTTGTTCCCACATATTATTCGGCAGACCAGGCAACAACTCCCGAATTTACAACAGATCCTTATCTTACTTCAAACGGAGATCTTAACGCTCCCAATATAGGAAACACTCTTACAGTAAACTACGGCTTAAACACAGGCTCTGATACAGACGTATCGAGAATTGACTGGTACAGAGTAAGCACAGACGGAACAGAAGAGCTTATTCTTACTACAGCCGCTAACGTAGGCGCAAGCTATCAGGCACTTTCCGCTGATGCAGGCAGCTACCTTAAGGCATATGTTACACCTATGACAATTGACGGCTATGTCGGCGAAACAAAGTCAATCATTATGGTTAACACATTAAGCTCAACATGGGTTGACCCCGCTAACCCCAATGAACCCGAGCCCGGAACAGGCATTAACGTATTCCTTGCCGGCGACTCAACAGTTAAGGATTATTCTGCAAACGGTATGTATAACAACGGCAGCATCGAGGACAAAGGCTCTTGGGGCGAGTTCCTTCAGGACTTCCTTGATGAGGACTATGTAACCGTTCTTAACTACGCAAACGGCGGAAGAAGTACAAGAAACTTTATGAACGAAGGTTCTCTCGCTAAAATCGAAGCGGCTATCGGCGAAGGCGACTACTTCTTCATACAGTTCGGTCACAATGACTGTGCTAACCAGTCAGGCTATTTGGCAGACAGATATGTTCCCTTAGGCGAACCTGACGCAAACGGAATTTATCCCACAACAGCACCTGCAGACGGATATACAGTAGGCAACTACACATATGACTGCGGCGCTACATTTAAGTGGTATCTGCTTCAGTACATCAATGTGGCAAGAGACGCAGGAGCAACACCTGTTCTTGTTACACCTGTTTCAAGAAGAAACTTTAACTCTGACGGAACAATCAAGGCTCACCATGACTCTACCGACACAACAACAGGCACTCAGGTAACAAGCGGAAACGCTTATGTTGAAGCTTATTATCAGCTTGCCGAAGAGGAAAACGTTCTCTTAATAGACGGTTTTGAGCTTACAAAGACTCTTTTGGAGAAGGCTTATGCAGATGCAGTAAGTGATTCTCTTACAGGCTTGGCTTATGTAAATGTTCTTTTCTGCGCAGCAGACGGAACTCACTACAGCAAGACCGGCGGCGTTATTCAGGCAGGTCAGTTTGCTGAGGCTATTAAGGCTCTTGATGTAACCTTAAGCGACTATGTAATTTCACCCAGCGGCTGTGAAGGTATCAGCTCAACAGGCAGCAGCAACTTCACAATTACAAAGACGGGTAATTTTACAGCCTTCGACAATGACTTTGTATATTCCGAATACTGGTCAACCTACGGTCAGGAATTGTTTGATTCACTTTCCGCTGACACAGGGGATGATGACGATCCTACAGTTGACCCCACAGAGCCTACAGAGTCTGAATATGACTTTAACGGCGACGGCGTTGTAGATGCTGAGGATGCAGACGAAATTCTTCTCTACACACTTAATAAATATGCTGTTTCGGAAGGATTTGACGAAACTGCTGCCGATATTAACGGAGACGGAATAATCACCGCTCTTGACGCATCAATCTTAGCTCAGATGGTTTTGGACGGAGAGGTTTAAACCAATCGGCTATAAAAATTAATACTTTAATCTAACCTTGAAGCCTCGGTACTTTTGCCGGGGCTTCTTTAAATGTAAAATTTATCAAAAATATTCACATTGTATATTGATTTTTGATAAATTTTAATATATAATAACTTTAGGGAACGGAAGTTCCTAAAGGGTATTGCTTTTTGCTTTATCCTATATGGCGGAAGAAAATTCCGCTTTTTCCATAGCATGGCAGGAGGGGGGGTATTTGACGTTTCTACCTTTTTCGTCAAATCTCCCTTTGACTGCTTAAAAGTTTTTGTTGACAAAGTGTTTTTTGATTAGTATAATTAATATATAAGATTAATATATTTGTGTATCCGGGGAGCTTTTTTAGGCTGAGAGGGATTTTTTTCCGACCCGTAGACTTGATGCGGATAATGCCGCCGTAAGAAGATAGACACCTTTTTTATGTTTGTTTTGCGGAGGCATATCTGAAGAATGAAAAGATGTGCTTTTAAACGTGAAAATCATAAAGGAGGTTTTTTTATGTATGCAACTCAAATGGAAGCTGCCAGAAAGGGCATTATAACAGAAGAGCTTAAGGCGGCAAGCAAAAAGGAAGGAATTGAAGAAAGCCGCTTAATGGAGCTTGTGGCAAAGGGTCAGGCGATTATTCCCTGCAATAAGGTACATAAGGCAATTTCACCCTGCGCCATAGGGGCGGAGCTTAAAACGAAAATCAATGTAAATTTGGGTATTTCCCGTGACTGCAAGGATATGGACAAGGAAATGGAAAAGGTGAACGCCGCCGTTAATATGGGGGCTGAAGCTATTATGGATTTAAGCTCCTTCGGCGATACGAGAAAATTCAGAAGAAAGCTTGTAGAGGAGTGCCCGGCGGTTTTGGGAACAGTGCCTATTTATGACGCCGTTGTTTATTATCACAAGGCTCTTAAGGAAATTACAACAGAGCAGTGGCTTGATATTGTCAGAATGCACGCTGAGGACGGCGTTGATTTTATGACAATTCACTGCGGAATTAACAGAGAAACAGCTAAGAGATTTAAGAGAAATAAACGTCTTATGAACATTGTTTCAAGAGGCGGCTCAATAATTTTTGCATGGATGGAAATGACGGGAAAGGAAAATCCTTTTTATGAGCATTTCGATGATATTTTGGAAATCTGCAGAGAATATGATATAACCTTAAGTCTCGGAGACGCCTGCCGCCCCGGCTGTATTGAGGATGCATCAGACACAAGCCAAATAGAAGAGCTTATCGTTTTGGGCGAGCTTACAAAGAGAGCATGGGAAAAGGACGTTCAGGTTATGATTGAGGGTCCCGGTCATATGCCCTTGGATCAGATTGCCGCAAATATGAAAATTCAGCAGACACTGTGCCACGGTGCGCCTTTCTATGTTTTAGGTCCCTTGGTTACAGACATTGCTCCCGGCTATGACCATATTACATCGGCTATCGGCGGTGCTGTTGCCGCTGCCAGCGGTGCGTCATTCCTTTGTTACGTTACTCCTGCGGAGCATTTGAGACTGCCGGACGTTAATGACGTTAAAGAGGGGATTATTGCAGCGAAGATTGCCGCCCACGCAGCGGATATTGCAAAAGGGGTTAAGGGAGCTAAGCAGTGGGACTATGAAATGAGCAAAGCCAGGAAAAAGCTTGACTGGGAGGCTATGTTTGACCTTGCCATAGACCCCGAAAAGGCGAGAAGATACAGAGCGGAGTCAAAGCCCGAAAAAGAGGACACCTGTTCAATGTGCGGAAACTTCTGCGCCGTTAAGAATATGAACAGAATTTTGGACGGAGAAATCGTTTCAATATTCGATGAGTGATTTTTAACATATCAAGAAAGCTTAAGTCAGCTGCTGCCTATAGAGACAGCGGCTGTTCGCTTTTTCAGAATTTTTGCGGCTGTATCTTGACAGCCGGGGGAAAATGTGTTATTATTAAAACACAAAAGGGAGTAACTTAGGTAGTTTCTCCTCACCGTAATTGATTATCTTAAGATAACCGTTAGGCGTCGGAATCTAAACGGTTATCTTTTTTTGTTATAATATGTAAAACAATCCTTATAACGATAATAAGTATTAATATAATTAATATATCAGCGTCATAGATAATTTCTATCATAACAACACCTCCTTCCGCAGCGTATTATGCCTCCATAGGACACATC
>JAJBVU010000324.1:0-3594 GCA_020859645.1 Eubacterium sp.
CTCTTCCGCTTGATTTTTCCGCCGCAGTAGCTAAAATTATTTTTTATTTTGAATTTTTCATCATTCCCTCAGGGCCTTAGAAAAGTTTGCCTATTGCCTTAAAGTACATTTTACAAATTAAAAAGGAGGGAAAATATGAACTTAAAGGGAATTATAAGCGGATTAGCTGTTCTATGCGGAATTTTGATGTTTTCTGTTTGCGCTGATGCCGCTGAAATTGTTGTGGAAAGCAGCTCCGGGTCAGCAGGAAGCACTGCGGAAATTTCTGTCAGCATCAAGCCGTCCGGCGAGGAGGCAGAGACTATGAACGCTTATGCGGTTCAGCTGACATACGACAATGAGGTTTTAACCCCTGTCGTTCAGGGAACTGACTTATTGGGAGAGGATCTGTATGCAGTATCCTCTTTAACAGGCGGAGTGTTTGTAGCCGGCTTGGCTGAGGGATATGACAATGTACTTGTTGTTTCCTGGGCAGATGCCGATGCAATCGAATTTTCAGAAGAAACAGAGCTGTTTACGGTTCAGTTTAAGGCTGCCGATGAGGTCAGCGTTGATTCGACGGCTATTGAATTAGCTGTTCTTCAATATGCATACAGCGATTCGGAATTAGCCGGGGACAGCGAGATTTCAGTTACTGCCGGAGCTATTACATTTAATGTGGTCACAAGCGGCACATTGGGCGATGTAGACGGAGACGGCGTTGTTGACGGAATTGACGCTTCTATTGTCAGCAGATATGTGGTTGGGCTTCAGGAGCTTGACGAAGCATATAAGGACGTGGCAGATGTAGACGGAGACAGTACAGTTGACGGTATCGATGCTTCGATTATAAGCAGATACGTTGTGGGACTTCAGAGCTTTTAATGAACGGAGGTAAAATTAAATTGAAAAAATTAGTGAGTTTGTTTATTCTTATCAGTGCCTGTATATTTATGGGTACAACAGCTTATGCGGCGTCATCATTTTCAATCGGTGAGGTCAGCGTTGACGAATACGGCTATATTGAAATTCCCGTATCTTTTAACTCAACAGATTACAGCGGAATTAACGTTTATGATTTACAGGTTTTATATGACAATGAAAAAATAGACGACAGTGTTTACAGCTCCGATGATGATTTTGTGGATTCTGTATATATCACCAATAACAGAGGCAACAAAACATACTATGGGACTTCAAAATCAAATATTGCCACAGACCCTGAAACAAATGAGACTTTCTTTTTTGTAACATGGATGGTTTCGACTACCGGCACAGACGGAATAGGAAATATAAGCTTAACAGACGGCACGGTGAGCCTGTTTACTTTATATCTTAAGGCTGCCGATGATTATGCTGACTACAGCTTTACTTCAAGAGACTTTGAGTTAAGAGTTTCCGCTGTAGGATATGTTAAGGAAGCAAACGGAACGGTTAATAAAATTCCTGTAGATAATTTTGCAACATATATTACATATGAGCTTCCCGAGGTTGATGAAAACTGGGAATACGGCTACATAAAGGCTATGTCAGTAACTATTACAGACGCTTCCGATCCTTCAATAGTTTATGCTGAGGATTATCCTTTAAGCTATGTTATTGATAATGAGGACGGAACATATAAATTTGTTGTTAAACTCAGAGATACAACAAATTGTTCGAAAGATGTGGTTAACATTTCATTCAATGCTACTATAACCGATGACCCCGAAGGCGAATCCGACAATGAAGAGATTATTACAATAAGCGAATCCGATTTCAAAAATATTGAAGTTGAATATTTAATCGACGCTATTGAAATTAATTAAACGAGGTGGCTGATATGAAAAAAATTTATGAAAAACCCATTATGAAAATAACTTCTGTTTCTTCAAATGAAGCTGTAACCTTAAGCGGCGTAGAAAAGGGTGTCGGCGGATTGATTTTATCAAAATTCGAAATCGGCGAAAATACTATAATGTATTGATGCTTTTATGCCTAAAGACAAGAGGGGTGAAAAAATGAAAAAATTTAAAAAGATTTTAGCTGTTGTCTTAAGCATTATAATGACAATGACCTGTGTTCCGGCAATCAGCGTTTCCGCTTCTTCAAGCGGAACTGCCGGAAACAACATAACCTATGTTTTAGATGACGACGGCACGCTGACCATTTCGGGAACCGGAGATATGGAGGACTATACTTCAACCTCATATGCTCCCTGGTATTCCCAAAGAACATCTATTTCATCAGTTATAATCGAGGACGGTGTTACAAGCATAGGGGATTTTGCTTTTTCCTACTGTACTAAGCTCAGCAGTATCGGCATCCCCGACAGCGTAACGAATATAGGCAACAGCGCATTTTATTATTGTACAAGCCTGAGTGACGTTACCGTTCCCGGAAGCGTGACCAGTATAGGCAGCTCGGCATTTTATTATTGCGCACGCCTGAGCGGTATAACTTTATCAGACGGTTTGGACTATATCGGCGGTTATACTTTTTACAACTGTACAAGTCTGAGCAGCATAACCCTGCCCGACAGTGTTACATATATTGACTGCTGTGCTTTTTACGGCTGTACAAACTTAAAAAGCGTAACCTTGTCCGAAAGCCTTGAAAGCATTGAAATCCTTGCTTTCTACGACTGTTCAAGCTTAACCGATATTACAATACCCGGCAGCGTTGAATATATAGGAGCTTCTGCTTTCAACAGCTGTACAAGCTTAAGCAGTGTAACCTTATGCGACGGCAATCTGACAAGTATCAATGACAGCACATTTTTCAACTGTTCAAGCTTAACCGATATTATAATACCCGACAGCGTTTTAAGTATCGGTGACAGCGCATTTTGCGGCTGCACAAGCTTAAGCAGTGTAACTTTTCCCGATAATTTAGCAGTTATCGGTGTTTCTGCATTTTCCGAATGTACAAGCTTAACCGGTTTAGACTTGCCTGATAATCTGGCAAGCATCGAAAGTTCTGCATTTTCCGGATGTACAGGCTTAACGGATTTAACCCTGCCCGCTAATTTAGCAACATTAGGCGATTATGCATTCTGCAATTGTACAGGATTAACCAACGTAGTTATGTATGACGGCAGCATAGTAAACATAAGCGATTCTGCATTCTACTGCTGCACAAACTTAAGCAGTATAACAATTCCCGACGGTTTAGTAAGCATCGGAAACTATGCATTCTATAGTTGTACAAGCTTAACCGATATTATTATTCCCGACAGCGTGGCAACTATCGGCAATCGTGCATTTTACGGCTGCAAAGGCTTAACAAACGCAGTATTATCCGGTAATTTGTCAAGTATCGGCGAACGTGCATTTTACAACTGCACAGGCTTAACCGATTTAACCTTATCAGATAATCTGTCAAGTATAGGAACATATGCTTTTTACGGATGTACAGGTTTAACCGATTTAACCCTGCCCGCTAATTTAGTGACTTTGGGCACTTCGGCATTCCGCAATTGTACGGGCTTAAGCAGTGTAACAATACCCGACGGCAGCCTTACAAGCATAAGCGATTACGCATTTTACAACTGCACAAGTTTAACCGATATAACCACACCTGACAGCTTATTAAGTATAAGTGACTATGCATTTTACGGTTGTACAAACTTAAGCA
>JAJBVU010000324.1:3694-32730 GCA_020859645.1 Eubacterium sp.
CGGTTGTACAAACTTAAGCAACATAACTTTATCAGATAATCTGTCAAGCATAGGCAGCTATGCTTTCTATGGCTGTGCAAGCTTAAGCAGTATAATCATACCGGAAAGCGTAACAACCTTCGGCAGTTCTGCTTTTTCAAATACCAGCTTGGAAAAGGTTTATTGTTATGAAGGTTCGGCAGCCGCCGACACAAGTCTTTATCCCTACGGAGTTTCAATTTATTATTTATCAGCCGACGGCGGAGAACCTGTGTTAGGTATTGAAAGCTGCGGAAATATGTATGCTCCCACAGAAACCGGCACCTTTGCTTTAGGCACTGTACTCTTATCAAAAAGCAGTATGACAGTAACAGCGGCTGATGATCTTACCGTTAGGACTTTAAATGACTTACTTGCAGTTTACGCTGCAGGCACAAGCTCAGTAAGATTTACATCAAGCGACGGCGATACTGTAAGACCCATTTATAAGATAGATGTTTTAACGCCCGGCACATTGACAGTTACAGTTGATGTAAACTCCGGCAAGAAGATTGTACTTGTTGAAGATGACGGTTCTTACACGGTTGTAACAAGCTATACAAACGAGGGTGCCGACAAGGCAGAAGGCTATGAGCTTTCAGCATATGTTGAAGAAGGCACATACTACTTCGGCGGCGTAGGCACTAATTCTTATACCTACAGTGTAAGCATCAGCACAAGCTCAAGCTCAGGTTCAGGCTCAGGCTCAGCTGAAGAAACCACCACTGAGACAACTACGGAAGCAACCACTGAAGCAACAACTGAGGCAGCTACGGAAGCAACAACTGAAGCTTCAGATTCCTATACATTTGTGGTTGACAGAGACATGACAGCAGGTATGGCAGAGGGCGATACGATTACTATTTCAAGCGTAACCATGACAGCTTTACAGGCTCTTGAGCTTACAGCAATCGGCGGATCTACAATCGGTGCATATACTTACACCAATGCACTCAAATCAAGCGGTGTAAACACATCAGTCATTGTTGACGGCGCCGCAACAGCTAACTACAGAATACATTCTTCTTATACTGCATATGAGGACTGCACAATGACAATTGCCACAAAGGTTCCTTCTGGCAAGAAGGTTTCAGTTGCTATACTTAATGATGACGGAACATATTCATCCTTGTTCTACTCAGACGGTTCTTCTGCAGCTTATGCCGACGGAACAGCAGGCACAATAGGCAACGCTGAAATTAAAGTTTCACTTGCAGCAGGCGAAACCCTGTACTTAATGGGCAACGGAACTAACCTTGAAGTTTATGCAGTTAACGTAACAGCAGGCATCAGCGCCGTAAGCAGTTCATCGATTACTACAGAAGCTTCAACAGAAACAACAACTGAAGCAACAACTGAAGCAACAACCGAAGCAACAACTGAAGCAGAGACAGAATCTACTACAGAAGCTGCTGCTTCAGGCGACACATACACTGCTACAGCAGCAGGCTCTATAGCTTTGGGTACTGTACTCTTATCCTCAAGCAATATTAAAGTAACAGCAGCTGACGACCTTACTGTAAAGGATACAGATACAGAAAGTGATGATAATCTGCTTGCAGTTTACGGTGCAGGTACATCCGATGTAAGATTTACATCAAGCGAAGGAAACACTGTAAGACCTGTTTATAAGATCGATGTTTTAACACCGGGCACATTAACAGTAATAGCCGATATAAACTCAACTAAGAAGATTGTTCTTTGTAAAGCTGACGATTCTTATACGGTTGTAGCAAGCTATACAAACGAAGGTACAGACAAGGCAGAAGGCTATGAGCTTTCGGCAGAAGTTGAAGCAGGTACATATTACGTCGGCGGCGTAGGCACTAACATTTACATCTACAGTGTAAGCTTAACCACCGGCTCAGGCTCATCTGAAGAATCTTCGGAAACAACAACGAGTGAGCCCGCTGCAGGCACAGCTAAGCTCAGTGTATTAGACGAATCTACCGGAGCTTCGTCAATCTCTCTCGCTGTAGGAAAGACAAAGACAGTTGATATTGACCTTACAGATATTTCAGAGGATACACCTGTAAACAATATTACCTTCTATGTAACATACGATCCTTCAGTTGCAGTAGTTAAATCAGCTGAAATGATTACATCCGGCGGAACACTTTCATCAACAGCAGGTGATGACCTTGATTTCGTTATTGTTTCATCACTTATAGGAACCGACAGTCATTATACAGCTGATATGGTAGGCAAAACTGCCTTTGAAGCAGGCGTTATAAAGGCTGCTTATATATCAGGCGACTATACAGACTCATCTGTATCATCACTCACTACATTCAGCGAGGACACAACTCTTCTTAAGCTTACATTTGAGGGCGTTGAAACAGGCTCAACAGATGTATCTCTTGAAGTTGTTGACTGCAACAATATTCCCGACCTGACAAACACAGTTGAGTCAAGAGCAATCAGTGTAGAAACTTCAGACGCAGTTATTACAGTAACCGGTTCAGGCTCATCTGAAACAACTACAGAAGCTGAAACAGAATCTACTACATCAGCTTCAGGAAGTTCAGACACATACAGCGAAACAGCAGCAGGTTCTTATGCTCTCGGCGATGTTATTTATACATCAGCTAACTTGACAGTTACAGCAGCCGATACTCTTACAATTAAGGCTGTAAATGATTTATTTGCAATCTACGGCGCAGGCACATCCGACCTTAGATTGACATCAAGCGACGGAGATATGGTAAGACCTATTTATAAGATCGATGTGACAACAGCCGGAACGCTGACAGTGACAGCCGATGTAAACTCAACTAAGAAGATTGTTCTTGTTAAGGATGACGGTTCTTACACAGTTGTAACAAGCTATACAAACGAAGGTTCCGACAAGGCATCGAGCTATGAGCTTTCGGCAGAAGTTGAAGCAGGTACATATTACTTCGGCGGTGTAGGCTCTAACGTTTATACATACAGTGTAAGCTTAGACACCGGCTCAGGCTCATCTGAAACAACTACAGAAGCAGAGACAGAATCTACTACATCAGCTCCTTCAGGCGACGAAGGCACAGTTTATGTTTTAACTCCTGCTTCAAGCGATGACACAGCAGCAGCTAACGAATTGCTTTATCGTGATTCTTCAATGTCTGTTTATGCCGGTCCTTACGGTGCAATAGCTTATACGAGAACAGACGGTTCTCTTGTATGGCAGCTTACAGACGCTGAAGTCAACAGCGACAAATTTGCAACAGCCATTGTTGACGGAACAACATATTCAAACAAGTTCAGAAACGGCTGTTCTGTTGTTGCAGCAGCTGACGGCTCTGTAACAGTTACTCTAATCGCTATGAGTGCAGGTAAGACATTTGCCGCATTCGAATATGACGAAGCTTCAGATACTTATAACGCAGTTGCTTCCTGTGCAATATCAGATAGGGACTGCGAAGGTGCTCTTACATGGACAGCCACAGCAGGCACAACCTACTATGTAGGCGGCAACGGAACTAACCCTGCTATTCTACTTCCATACGATTACAGCAGTGCAGAAGAAACTACAGAAGAAACTACCGAAGCAACTACCGAAGAATATACAGAAACAACTACAGAAGCTGCAACGGGATCTGATTCAGAAGAGACAACCGAATCGGGTGACGTTGACACGTCGTCAGGTCAGCTTAAGGTTTCCGCTCCTGAAAATGCCAAGCTCGGCAATACCCTTGAGGTTAAGCTGATAATGAGAGATGTTGACGTAATTTCCGGCGGACAGTTTGTCTTGAACTATGACAATACAAAGGTAAGCCTTGACAGTGACAGCTGCAGTGCAGGGGCTGTTCTCACAGACAACGGCATAACCCCCGTAGTAAATGCGGATAACGATGCCGGAACCTGTGCAGTTGCATTTATATCCAACCCCACAGCCAACTTTGACGCAGAAGGCACGATTATGACATTTACGTTTACAACTATAGCCGAGGGTAAGGCTGAATTCAGCGTTTCTGATTTAAGCTTCTCATATAAGTCGGGAACGAAGTATATTGAGCTTAATATTTCCTCCGCTGCTGATTCAACCAACATTACAGACTATATATTAGGCGATGTAAACGATGATAACAAAATCAATTATCTTGATGCAGTTGTTATTTTAAGAAGTATAGTCGGCTTAACAACCTTGGATGAAACTCATAAGCTTGCGGCAGATGTTGACGGAAACGGCTCAGTAAATTATCAGGACGCTATGTACATTTTGGACTATTCAGCCGGAAACATTACAAGCTTCGGTGATTTATAAAAGGAGGGCTGTATTGTGATATTGAATTTTACAAATAGCAAAATAAAGCTTTTAACAGCCTTAGTCTTTGTATTAATATGCTTTTCGGCATTCATATGCACTGCCCAAGCGGCAGAAGCCTATGTTTCGGTTGATGCTCCCGAAACAGCGGTTGTAGGTGATACAATTGATGTTGATATAGTTTTAAGCGATGCCGAAGATCTTACCGGCGGAAGCGTTTACGTCAGCTTTAACAGAAAAAAGCTGCAGATCACAAGCATAACAACGGGAAGTGTTATCAAAAACTACTATCCTACTGTAAACCTCGAAAATGAAGAGTATTTAAGCGTTATTACCTTCGGTTCGATTTTTGCATCTGATATAAACGGAACGCTCGCTACTCTTACCTTTGAGGTAATCGGCTCAGGCGAGGCTTCAATAAAAATCAGTACGGATTATACCGAATTTTCGGGCGATTTCACCGGCATGGAAATAAACTATATAACCTACAGCGTAAGCAATGCCACAGTTAAAATCTTTAAGTCGGGAGATGTCAACAACGATGACAGCGTAGACTTACTTGACGTCATAAGCATTATGAAGTATTTAAACGGCGAAATCAGCCTTGACAGTACTTCTCAAAATGCAGCCGATGTAGACAAAAACGGCATAATAGATGATGTCGATGCGGCAGCAATATTGAAGGATTTAACATATTAGTCAAGATCCTTATAACCGGAATATTTAATTATCCGTAAACTTAAAAGGGATAGGAACACGAGATTTAATTCTCTGTATCCTATCCCTTTTTAAGTGGGATTATTTAAGATTTTCTTTGAAAAAGTCCTCTAATTTATCAAAGGGAATTATGTCTGTTCTGTCATAAAGGTCGGTGTGAACGGCGTCGGGGATAATCATAAGCTCTTTGTTATTGCCCTTTAAATTTTTATAGGCGTCCTTGCTGAAATAGCAGGAATGAGCCTTTTCACCGTGGATTATGAGAACGGCGCTTCTTATTTCGTCGCTGTACTGTAAAATGGGCATATTCATAAAGGACATACAGCCTGTTACGTTCCATCCGCCGTTTGAGTTGAGAGAGCGCTTGTGGTAGCCTCTGTCGGTTTTATAGTAATCGTAGTAGTCCTTTACGAAGAAGGGAGCGTCATCGGGAAGAGGGTCGACAACTCCGCCGCCGAGGGTGTAGCTGCCTGTTTTATAGTCGGCGGTTCTCTGAGCGTTAAGGGCTTTTTTCTTTTCGTATCTTGCTTCTTCGCTGTCCTCGCTGTCAAAATAGCCTTTTGCATTTACTCTTGTCATATCATACATTGTGGAAGCCACTGTTGCCTTAATTCTTGTGTCAAGAGCCGCTGTGTTAAGAGCCATACCGCCCCAGCCGCAGATTCCTATAATGCCTATTTTTTCGGGGTCAGCCATATCGTTTGTTGACAGGAAGTCAACGGCAGCCTGAAAGTCCTCTGTGTTGATGTCGGGTGAAGCCATATATCTTGGTTCGCCGCCGCTTTCCCCTGTAAATGAGGGATCAAAGGCTATTGTTAAAAAGCCCCTTTCAGCCATTGTCTGGGCATATAAGCCTGCCGCCTGTTCCTTTACCGCTCCGAAGGGTCCGCAGACTGCAATTGCCGGAAGTCTGCCCTCTGCACCCTTGGGAACATACATATCCGCCGCAAGAGTTATGCCGTATCTGTTGTGAAATGTAACCTTGCTGTGGTCAACTTTTTCGCTTTTGGGAAATGTTTTGTCCCATTCTTTTGTTAAATTCAATTTTTCTGTCATCTTTAAAACTTCCTTTCTTTGATATAATTTTTGTTTTTAATACCAGTCGTGTTTTTCGTTTCTGTCAAGT
The DNA here is from genome assembly GCA_020859645.1 of Eubacterium sp. Classification (GTDB taxonomy): domain Bacteria; phylum Bacillota; class Clostridia; order Lachnospirales; family CAG-274; genus JAJQCI01. Next base: position 9,802 of record JAJBVU010000324.1, read on the forward strand.
GCGTTGATTTGTTCCATTTCCTCATCGGTAAGCTCAAAGCCGAACAGGTCAAGGTTTTCTCTTATATGGTCGGGGTTTGACGAACCGGGAATTACAACAACGCCCTTTTGTAAGTTCCAACGGAGAATAACCTGTGCTGAAGTGACATCGTGAGCCGCCGCAATAGTAGAAATTGTTTCGTCGGACAAAAGCTCCGCTGTGTAGCCTCTGCCGCCGAAGGGATACCAACCCTGAACAACTATGCCCAAGCTTTGAATATAGGGTATAACGTTATTTTCCTGATAGTAGGGGTGAATTTCATTTTGAACCAGTGCCGGGGTAATTGATACCTGGGGAAGAAATTCAGTAAGCTCTTCAACATACCAGTTTGACAAGCCTATGGAGCGGATTTTTCCGTCTGCAACAGCCTGTTCCATAGCCTTATAGGCTTCAACGTCATTGTCGCCGGGGTGGTGAAGAAGCATCATATCAATATAGTCAAGCCCCATTCTTTCAAGGGCTTCGTCTATAGCCTCAGCCGCATTATCGTATTGATTGGGATAAAGCTTTGTTATAACGAAAATTTCTTCTCTGGGTACGTCCGATTCCCTTACCGCCTTTCCGACTGCCGCTTCATTGCCGTACATATAGGCAGTGTCAATAAGCCTTCCTCCGGCTTCAAGCAAAGCTGCTATTGAAACAGCACATTCCTCGTCCGAAAGGCTGTATGTTCCCAAGCCCATTATAGGCATTTCATAACCGCTGTTAAGCAGTACCGTTTTGCTTTCAAAATCAAATTCGCCCACTGTTTTTACCTCGCTTATATCCAAATTTAAACTGTTTACCCATTCCATAACTTCATCGCTTGAAGCATCAGCCGCAAATCTTCTTCCGTCTATCCAAGCTGTACTGTCGGAGCAAAGACTGTGCAAGTTTGTGTCGCTGCTGCCTATACCGCTTGAGTGGGAAGTGCAGAATGGAATGATTGTCTTTCCGCTGAAATCATAGCTTTCCAAAAATGTGCTTATAATTCTCGGTGCCTGTCCGTGCCAAATAGGATAGCCTATGAAAACAATGTCATACTGATCCATATTTTCCACTGTGCCTGAAACTTCAGGACGTGCAGAGCTGTCATTTTGCTCCTTTGTTGTTCTGGAGTTTGAATTGTTATAATTTAAGTCAGCTTCGGTATAGGGGTCTGCGGCAATTATTTCATATAAATCGGCGGAAGTGCCGTCGCTTATATATTCCGCAATCTGCTCTGTTGTTCCCGTACAGGAGAAATAAGCCACCAAAGCATTTGTTTTTGCGGAAACGTCTGCTTCTGTTTCAGTGCTGCTTTCAGCTGTATTTGAATTGTTAAGCGAAACAGATGAGGCTTTTGCCGCACAGCCTGTTGTATTTGCCGCCGCAATAAACAGCGACAATAAGCTTATTAAAATTTTCTTCATTTGTTTCCCCTCCTTAATCGTTTCGCAGTCTGTAAATCAGAAAATCAAGGCAGTCGATGCGTTTTTGTTCTTTATGAAGAGAACCTAACAGTAAATCCCTGTGCTGACCCAAAATTTTAAGGGCTTCCGAAACTTTCTTTTCTCCTATAAAGCTCATACATTTTTCCGTTGTTTCCTTATTACAGCCTGCGTCAATCAAATTTTGATAAATACTTCCATATACATCATTTGCATCTGCCATTTTCATCTCCCCTTTTCATTATATTTATGGTGTTGCCGATTAACCGATGATCCAATTTTTTATTGCTGTTTCCGCATTGTCAATATCACTGCCTAAAATTGCAAGCCCTTTTTTTATACGGGCTCCTTTGCAGACACGTTTCAACTCTTTTGCGGTATCGGCAAAGCCGCTTCCTTCGTGAGTACAAAAGGGGTGTATTGCTTTGCCTGTCCAGTCAAAGCTTTCTAAAAAAGTGTATACCGCCATTGGCATATTTCGCCAGTAGTTGGGATAGCCTAAGTATATTTCTTCATATTTATCAATGCTTTTAGGCAGCACCACAAGCTCCGGTCTTGCGTTGTTCCTCAAGTCCTCCCGAGCCTGTTTTATACAAACAGAATATGATGAAGAATATGAATTTTTCTGTTCGATTTTAAATATGTCTGAATTTGCCGTTTTAGCCACTATTTTTGCCGCTTTTTCGGTGTTTCCCACGTTTAAATGACGATATTCTCCGGCAAAATAGTTTTCTCCGGCTCTTGAATAAAAAACAGTTAATTTTGCCATTTAAACACCTCCTCTTAAAAACATCCCGGAACGGCATATTTAAGAAAGCGGTGAGCTGATTACTCCCCCCTGCTCAAGCGTCATTCCGGGATTATGGTTTTATTTGCTCAAATTACATATTTTCCTCAAAGAATGACTGTAAATCATCAAAAGGAATTATATCCATTTGGTCATATAAATCTGTGTGTGATGCTCCGGGGATAATCATAAGCTCTTTGTTGTCGCCCTGAAGAAGCTCATAGGCTGCCTGACTGTACATTAATGAGTGGGCTTCTTCACCGTGAACCAAAAGTACGGCACTTCTGATTTCGGGAGCATATTCAAAAAGTCTCATATTCATAAGAGAGCCGCTTGCTGTTGTTGCCCAACCGTTGTTTGAGTTAAGTGAACGGGGGTGATAACCACGTTCTGTTTTATAATAAGCCACATAATCCTTTACATACTGGGGTGCGTCCTCGGGAGCTTCTTCGGGAAGTGCTCCGGCAAGAGCATAGTAGCCGTTTTCATAGTCCTCTGTTCTCTGATTGTTATATGCAACTCTGTTTTCATATCTTGCGTCTTCGTCATTGGCGTCAAAATAGCCTAAAGCTGTGTTGCGGCTCATATCATACATCGTTATTGCCGCTGTTGCCTTAATTCTTGTGTCAAGAGCCGCTGTCTGAAGAGCCATTCCGCCCCAGCCGCAGATACCTATTATGCCGATTTTTTCGGGGTCTACATTGTCCTGAGTTGAAAGGAAGTCGATGGCTGCCTGATAGTCCTCAACGTTTATATCAGGTGAGTTGAAATATCTGGGTGTGCCGCCGCTTTCACCTGTGTATGAGGGGTCGAAGGCTATAGCCAAATAGCCTCTTTTTGCCATTTCTTGAGCATATAAGCCCGAAGCCTGTTCCTTTACCGCTCCGAAGGGTCCGCAAACTGCAATTGCCGCCAATTTGCCTGTGTATTCCTTGGGTTCATATAAGTCTGCCGCAAGGGTTGTTCCGAAATGATTTACAAAGGTTACTTTTCTGTGGTTTACTTCGTCGCTTAATTCAAAGGTCTTGTCCCATTCGTCTGTAAGCTCCAAATCCTCTGCCGCAATAGATGTGTCTGTGCTGTTTCCGTAATCGACTGTTTCCGCCGCTTCTGCTTCGGCAGTGTCTGCGGTTTCTTCCTGTGCCGTTTCAGAAGTTTGTGATTCGGCTTGGTTTGCTGTGCCTGTGCTGCAGGCTGTCATAGACAGTATCAGTGTTAAGGCAGCTGCTGTTTTGAATAATGATTTTTTCATGGTTTGTCCTCCTTTATTGATAAATATATATTACTCCGGCTTTTGCCGTCAGTACCGAAATTACTATTTTTCGTCATATATTGATTTTATAATCCTTGCCGGAACTCCGGCGGCAACACTGTCAGCAGGCACGTCCTTTGTTACAACCGCCCCGGCGGCAATTACCGCATTTTCACCTATTGTTACTCCCGGCAGAATAGTTACGTTTGCCCCAATCCAAACTCTGTCACCTACAACTATTGGCTTGGGGATTGTGCTGCTTCTTTTTTCAGGCTCAAAACAGTGGTTCAGCGTGGCAAAGGTTGTGTTGTGCCCGACCAAAACACCGTCGCCTATTTTAACTCCGCCTTGGTCTTGAAAATAACAGCAGCTGCCTATGAAAACATTTTTTCCTATGGTTATGTTTTTTCCGCAGTCTGTGTAAAAGGGCGGAAAAAGCACAAGACTTTCATCAATGGATTTGCCTGTTATTTTGGAAAGCAGCTCCCTTATTTCTTCAGGGCTGCAGTACTTTCCGTTAAGCTCTGTCGTGACCCTCATAGCTTCATAGGATAAACCTGTCATATATTTGTGCAGTTCCGAACCTCCTTTTACTACCTTCCCCGTATTCATACAGCTTAAAAATTCCTCAGTATTCATATAATTCATCCTTTTCTCTTTCTTTCTTGCTTTAATTATAATATCTTATAATCAAAATATCAAATACACATATTATATGGAACTTCATACTTGAAAGGTATGGCAAAATCTGCTATAATGGAGTTAATAAATACCGGAAAGGGGCTTATATATGGACATAAGAGTTTTAAAATATTTTTTGACCGTAGCAAGAGAAGAAAGCATAACCGGAGCGGCGGAGGTTCTGCATATGACACAGCCGCCCCTTTCAAGACAGCTGAAAGACCTTGAGGACGAGGTGGGAAAACAGCTTCTCATAAGAGGCGGCAAAAGAGTAACCTTAACCGAGGACGGTATGCTTCTGCGAAAACGTGCAGAGGAAATATTGGATTTGTTTGAAAAGACAAAAGCCGAGTTATCCGACTCGGACAAAAATATAACAGGAGAAATATACATAGGCTGCGGTGAATCGGACGCTGTTTCGTTTTTCGCCAAAGCCGCAAAGGCACTTCAAAAGGAACACCCTCTAATTCATTATCACATTTACAGCGGTGATGCGGAAAGAGTAACGGAAAGGCTTGACAAAGGACTTATCGATTTCGGACTTCTTATAGGCGATGTTGATATAGAAAAATATGATTATTTAAGGCTTTCAATAAGCGACACCTGGGGCGTTTTAATGAGAAAAGACGATCCCTTAGCTGAAAAATCCGAAATTTGCGCCGAAGATTTATGGGGAAAGCCCTTAATACTTTCTCATCAAGCCGCTTCAAACAGCAAAATGCTGTCATGGCTTAAAGCGGATGAAGTAAAGCCCGATGTAGTGGTAACGGGGGATTTAATCTATAATGTTTCCCATTTTGTCAGAAACAACATAGGCTATTTAATTTGTCTTGACAAAATCCTCAACATAACAGGAGAAAGCGACCTGTGCTTCCGCCCTCTTACTCCGAAAATGGAAGCCGGTCTTTGCATCGTGTGGAAAAAGTATCAGGTCTTTTCAAAAGCCTCAAAGGAATTTCTCCGCCGCTTAAAGACTGAGTTGAGTATAGACAGTTAATTAATGCCGGGACAAACGCATGAAATATTTTCAAATGTGAGCCGGAAAATTCCCCGAATACCTGCGAAAAGTCTGCCAAACCGAACTATGATTTTTTAAAGGTTTTTTGATTTTTCCTTATAATTTTCGCCCCAGTCCCACATGGCGTCCAAAATGGGCTTAAGGCTATAGCCTAAATCCGTCAGTGTATATTCAACATGCGGCGGAACTTCAGGGAAAACCTTTCTTGTTAAAAGACCGCTTGCTTCCATTTGGCGAAGCTGGGCAGTCAAAACCTTTTGTGAAACGCTGCCTATAGACTTTTTTAATTCGCCGAATCTTTTTGTTCCCGGCATAAGGTCACGAAGGATAAGAACCTTCCATTTATCTCCTATGAGGGAAAGGGTTGTTTCAACGGGGCATGCAGGCAGCTCCTTTGAGGGTGCGGCGCAGGTATCTTTTTTTATTTCCATAATGATTTTCCTCCTATGGTTTTCCTATTGTTTCCTTTTGGTAACTATAGCACTTTATTGTGCTTACTTGACGGTTTGGCTGTACTCCTTTATTATAAATATAAAGAAGGGGAAAAGCAACCCTTTCAACAAATAATTTTAAAAAATTTTAAAACGGAGGTATTCATCATGAAAAAGGTTATCGAATTTTTAAACGCAAATCCCGTACAGTATCTGGCTACAGTAGGCCGTGACGGAAAGGCAAAGTGCCGTCCCTTTATGTTTTCCGGTGAAATGGACGGAAAAATGTGGTTCTGCACAAACAACACAAAGGATGTTTATAAGGATATGCTTGAAACCCCCGAAATCGAAATTTCCGTTTCAAGCCCCTCATATGCTTGGATTCGTCTTCACGGAACGGCAGTTTTCGAAAACAATATGGCTGCGAAGGAAATGTGTATTCAAAACCCCATAGTAAAGGGTCAGTATCAGACAGCAAGCAATCCTATTTTTGAGGTTTTCTATCTTAAGGATGCGCACGGCGTAATCTGTGATTTTTCAGGCAATCCACCTTACGAATTTTAATTAAAGAAGTTTTTGAAAGGCGGCGGCGGATATGGCAGAGAAAAATTATATACAGATGTTGGTTGAGGAAATTCATTCGGCGGCTGTTGCTACAATAGGCAGTGACGGACACCCTCAAATCCGTACCATAGATATGATGCTGTGGGATGAAAAGGGAGTTTATTTTCTGACAGCGAAGGGAAAGGCTTTTTACAGTCAGCTTATGTCACAGGGCTTTATTGCTCTTTCAGCCGTTAAGGATAAAAAGTCCGTTTCTCTTCGGGGCAAAATTCAAAACATAGGCAGCGAAAAGCTGGGCGAGATTTTTGAAAAGAATACATATATGCAAAAAATTTATCCCGGTGACACAAGAAGCGCCTTAGAGGTTTTCAGGCTTTATGAAGCAGAGGGCGAATATTTTGATATAAGCGACCCCTCAAGGGTTGTGCGTGAGGGAATAACAATCGGTCAGCCGAAGCCGACGGAAAGCGGCTATTTTGTAGGTAATCAGTGTATAGGCTGCAAGCTCTGCTATTCTGTCTGCCCTCAGAAATGTATTGACATTTCAGGCGTACCTGTTATAATAGACCAAAACCGCTGTCTGCGCTGCGGCAGATGCGCACAAATTTGCCCCAAGCAGACTATTGAAAAGAGAGGATAACAATGACGCAGGCGGAAAAAAGACTGTATTTAATCAAATATCTTATTTCAGAGGACAGCCGGTACGGAGAAATTCAAATTCCCCAAGGGTTATATGAGCAAAAACGGCTTTTAAGGGCTTTGTTTAATATTCGTATGCCGAAAAAGACAAGTTCGGAGTTTTTGAAAATTCAAGATGAGTATTTACAGGAGGAAACAAGGCAAAAGGGCATTACGGATATTTCCGATTTGCTGCCTATACAAAAAGATATTTATCTTTGGCAGGGAGATATAACAACTCTTCGCTGCGGAGCAATTGTAAACGCCGCAAACTCCCGTATGCTGGGGTGCTTCTGCCCCAACCATGGCTGTATTGACAATGCCATTCATACCTATGCCGGAATACAGCTTCGTGAAGCCTGTTATGAGCTTATGAAAGCTCAGGGTCACGAGGAAGAAACGGGAAAGGCAAAAATCACACCGGCTTTTAATCTGCCCTGTGATTATGTTATTCACACAGTAGGTCCTATTGTGGGCGGCAGACTTACAAGGACGGACGAAAATCTTCTTGCCTCCTGCTACCGTTCCTGTTTGGAAACAGCGGAGAAAAACAATGTTAAAAGCCTTGCCTTCTGCTGCATTTCCACCGGAGAATTTCATTTTCCCAATGAAAGGGCGGCGGAAATTGCCGTTAAGACTGCAAAGGAATACAAAGAAGAAAGGCAAAGTAAAATTGAGGTGATATTCAATGTTTTTAAGGAGACCGACTGCAGAATTTACGAAAAGCTGCTCAAGTGAGCAAATTTTCAAACTGAAAAATGAAATCGAAAATGCCGATGCCGTTGTTATAGGGGCAGGGGCAGGGCTTTCAGCTTCCGCAGGGCTTTCCTACAGCGGAGAGCGCTTTGAAAAATATTTTTCCGATTTTCGCAGAGAATACGGTATCACCGATATGTATTCCGGCGGCTTTTACCCCTTCGACACCTTGGAGGAATATTGGGCTTGGTGGTCAAGGCACATTTATATTAACAGATATGAGCCCAAAGCCGGAAAGCCCTATACAGACCTGCTTGAGCTTGTGAAAGATAAGGATTATTTTGTTTTAACCACCAACGTTGACCACCAGTTTCAAAAGGCAGGCTTTGATAAAAAGCGGCTGTTTTATACACAGGGCGACTACGGTCTGTGGCAGTGTTCAAAGCCCTGTCACAACAAAACCTACGGCAATGAAGAAGCTGTCAGACAAATGGTAAAGGAACAGAAGGATATGCAAATTCCCTCTGAGCTTGTTCCCCGCTGCCCTGTCTGCGGAGCGCCTATAACAATGAATCTCCGCTGCGACGGCACCTTTGTTGAAGATGAAGGCTGGCACAAAGCCGCTGAGCGATATTCCGATTTTCTCCGCCGGCATAAAAATCTTCACATACTCTTTTTTGAGTTGGGCGTGGGCGGAAACACTCCCGTAATTATAAAATATCCCTTCCTGCAAATGACGGCGGAAAACAAAAAAGCGGTTTATGCCTGTGTCAATAAAGGCGAGGCATTTTGCCCTGCGGAAATAAAAAATCGTTCAATTTGTATAAATTCGGATATTTCGGCGGTGCTTTGCAAATTAAATATAAAAACTCTTTCGGCTTAATATATATTTTCTTTGTCGGATATATGACTGCCGAATAAATTAACAAGGACAGAAGGCAGGCTCAAGTTCTGAATTCTGTCCTTATTTAATTAACAGCGTATATATTTAATACTTTAACAGTCACAAAACAATGTCGGCACGACCTCTGTTATTCACATGTCGGGGCTGAGACATAGACATTTGACACATACTTTTGCAAATAAGCAAGAGTTGACAACAAAAAAGGCTTTTGATATAATATTTTAAAGGATTAAATAAGTCAGGAGGGCTGATTATGGAGATTATAAAAAACGTAAAAGAAGGCAGCTTGACACTGCAGTTAAGCGGCAGACTTGATACTGCTACAGCGCCGCAGCTTGAGAACGAATTAAAGACCGGTCTTTCCGGTGTGACAGAGCTTGTAATGGATTTCAAAGACCTTGCATATATATCGTCCGCCGGTCTGCGTGTGCTTCTTTTTGCACAGAAAACTATGAACAAGCAGGGCAGTATGGTAATCAAAAATGCGAATGACAAGGTTATGGAAGTGTTTGAGATTACAGGATTTATTGATATTTTGACGATAGAATAAGCAGGAGAGCTGCACAGAGGTTTTGAATTAAATTTTATGAAAAAAGAAAATAAAAACAAGTCGCAAAAGAAAATAACGGTTATACTCGGGCAATGGCTGTTTTTATGCATCGGTGTTGTCTTTGTTTTGTCGTGGATTTTTGTCTGTATTCTGCAAAACCGGCTGTCCGACAAGGAGACCGTCAGTCTGCTCTCTGTTAATATTTCAGATGTTACTGCGGATATTTCCGATGCGTCGGATGAAAATCTTTTGGCGCTTACACATCGTGTGGCTGAACTGATTGAAGCGGGTTCGGCGAACATTTATGAAATTGCGGAGGAATACAGCATTGCGGAAATCAATGTTGTCAATGCAGAGGGCATAATTACGGAAAGTACATATGACAGTTTCCTTAATTATCAAATGGCAGACGGCGAACAGTCGGGCGAATTTTTGGTTCTGCTTGGAGATGAGGACGAATACGTCCAAAGCTATCAGCCTACATCTTCCGACCCGAGCATTTCACGGAAATACGCAGGGGTTTCATTAAGCAGCGGCGGATTTGTTCAGGTGGGGTATGACGCCGAAGAGTTCCAAAAGGACATTGATTCACAGGTAATAGGCGCAACACGCAACCGCCATGTCGGTCAAAGCGGATATATTATTATTGCAGATGAAAACGGTATGGTTGTTTCCGACAGAAACGGCGGAGAAGGAGAAGAGCTTTCCTTAACGGGTATTTCCTTTGATGCAGCTTCTTTGGCTGAAGACCGGGTGTTCCGCTCCGTTGTTTACGGCGAGGACTGCTTTTGTATGTATGAATATGCGGAAGGTTATTATATTATATCGGTGCTGCCTGTAAGCGAAGCGCTTTCTTCACGAAACATTGCTGTTGCAACGATGGTGGGTATGGAGGTCATATTGTTTTTATGCCTGTTCCTTCTGCTTTGTTTTCTTCTGTGGCAGCTTGTTATCAAAAACATACATAAAATCAACAGAGGTCTTTTGGAAATCACAGAAGGCAATTTAGACGTGGTGGTAGATGTCTGCACAAATGAAGAATTTACTTCTCTTTCCAACGATATTAACGCCACAGTGGACTCACTGAAGAGGTCAATGGCTGAGACCGAAGCGAGAATTAATGAGGAGCTTACATATGCCAGAGAAATTCAGCATTCAGCCCTTCCCGGTATTTTTCCTCCCTATTCCGACTGCAGGCAGTTTGAGCTGTTTGCTTCTATGCATACGGCGAAAGAGGTGGGCGGTGATTTTTATGACTTTTATTTTATAGGAGAGGACAGGCTCGCTTTTTTGGTAGCGGATGTTTCGGGAAAGGGAATTCCGGCGGCAATGTTTATGATGAGAACAAAGACCCTTATTAAAGACCTTGCGGAATCGGGCATGGAAGTAAACGATGTCTTTACGGCGGCAAATAAGAGGCTTTGCGAAAATAATGATATGAATATGTTTGTTACGGCATGGCTGGGAGTGCTTGATTTAAAAACAGGTCTTGTTGAGTTTGTGAATGCAGGGCATAATCCGCCTTTGGTAAAAATTCAGTCTGAGCCGTCGGCGGAAAACCTTGAAAAAGGAAGGTTTTCATATTTAAAATACCGTTCGGGCTTTGTGCTTGCCGGTGCAGAGGGAATTCGTTACCGCAAAAATGTTCTGCAGCTGTCGCCGGGCGACGTTATTTTCCTCTATACAGACGGCGTTACGGAAGCAGCCGACAAGGATATGGAGTTCTACGGCGAGGAAAGGCTTTTGACGCTTTTGAACAGTGCCGATTATACGCCGGAAAGACTTTGCGGAGCGGTAAAAGCAGATGTTGATAAATTTGCCGGTGATGCGCCGCAGTATGACGATATTACTATGCTGGCGCTGAGATATAACGGAAGCAGCGAGGGGTGATTAATATGAAGGAATTATCAGTAGACGCAGTTGTTGAAAATATAGAAACCGTAACGGATTTTGTAAATGAACAGTTAGAGGCGTATGACTGCCCTATGAAGGCGCAGGTGCAGATAGACGTGGCAATTGACGAGCTGTTCGGAAATATTGTACATTATGCTTATCACCCTGAGGTGGGACCTGCCACAGTTCGTGTAGAGGTGACGGAAGATCCGTTGGCTGTCATTATTACATTTATAGATAACGGTGTTCCCTATGACCCTCTTAAGACTGCCGATCCTGATATTACACTGTCGGCGGAGGAAAGGCAGATCGGCGGACTGGGTATTTATATTGTGAAAAAAAGCATGGACGAGATTACCTATGAATATAAGGACGGCAGAAACATACTGCGGATTAAAAAGGAGCTTTAATTAAGCCGAAAAACCAATAACAGATAAACTTAACAGAAAGAATTTTCAATTCCCGAAGCAGCTTCACTTTTGATTTTATTGTGTAGCCTGTTTTGGGAATTTTCTTTTATTTGATTGACAAATGAACATCTTTAAAGTATAATAAAATTACGGATAGCAGAATTAATAACAGGAGGTGTGTTGCTGTGAAAGACAACAAAGAAGCATATTCGGAAGCAGTTGAAACTAAGGAAAATGCTCTGTCGGAAGGCGGCGTAAAGCTGACCGATGAAGAGCTTGAAGGGGCTGCCGGCGGTGCGGGCGGTTTTATTAAGCTGGACGTAGAATTATTCAGGTAAATAAGAGGGCAGATAAGAAAACTGCCAAACATAAGGAGGGTCATTATGAAAGACAATAATGAAGTATACAAAGAAACAGTTGAAACTGAGGAAAACGTTAAACTGACCGATGAAGAGCTTGAAACAGCTGCCGGCGGCTGTGCTCTTTCTGCCGGAATGAAAATTCCCCGAAAAAAATATGCATAAAACAGCAGCAAGTCATCAGGCTTGAATAGGAGGTAACTATGAAGAACAATAAAGAAGCATATTCGGAAGCAGCGGAAGTGAAGGAAAATATTGCAGCGGAAGCCGGCGGCTCACTGTCAGATGAAATGTTGGAAGATGTCAGCGGCGGTGTTATTATTCAGATTCCCATATACCCAAGAGCCTAAAATAACAGCAAGCGGCAATAAATCAGTACCGAATAGGAGGGTTACTATGAAAGACAACAAGGAAATTTATTCGAAAAAAATTGAACCCAAGGAAAATGACGGTGTTAAACTGTCAGACGAAGAACTTAAAGAAGCTTCCGGCGGTGTAACAGCTCCCAGAATATTTCCCGTGGCTTAAAAAGAATGGCAAGAGAAGGATGACGGAAAGGAGAGTTACAATGAAGGACAATAAGGAAGTATATTCAGAAGCAATTGAAACTGAGGTAAAAGACGGTGTTAAGCTGTCAGATGAAGATTTGGAAGACGTTGACGGAGGCGGCACTTATTCCTTCAGAATAATAAAATCCAAAATATCCAAGGCGTTAAAGAAGAAAAAATAATCGGAACAGTATCTTAAGACAGAAACATACTAAACACTCTCTCGCAGTCGGGAGAAGTGTTTAGTATGTCTTAAAATTGTACTAAAGAAATTGAGACAGGAGAAGAAAAAATGGCACGGAATATTTTCAGGAAAAAAAGCCTTGAGCGGATTTCTTCGCCTGAGCAGATAAACGATTACATTCGTGTGGCAAACCCTCCCGTATGGATGCTGCTCGGGGCATTGCTCCTGCTTCTTGCAGGCGTATGCGTTTGGGGTCTGTTCGGCAGACTTGAGACGGTTATTTCCGCTGCCGCTGTTACGGAAAACGGCGTAACCACCCTTTACATAAAAGAAGAAAACAGCTCCGTACAGGAGGGTATGACTGTGAGAATAAAGGAAAATGAGTTTGTTGTTACCTCTGTTTCCCTTGAACCTGTGACAGTCTCAGAGGATATTCCCGACTATGCTCTTCATATAGGCGGACTTCAAAGGGGCGAATGGGTATATGAAGCGGCGGCAGATAAAGCCTCTTCACAGACAGAACCCCTTGCAGACGGCGTATATTCGGCGGAGATAGTGACGGAACGTGTTTCTCCGCTGTCCTTTGTTGTAAATTGAGGAGCATGGAATGATGAACAGGAAGAAAGCAGTAAAACAGCCCATAAGAAAGGGAAGGGCTAAAGTTCCCGTAGTTATGCAGCTGGAAGCACTGGAATGCGGAGCTGCGTGTCTTACAATGATTTTGGCTTATTACGGAAAATGGATTCCTTTGGAACAGGTTCGCTTAGACTGCGGCGTTTCACGTGACGGGTCTAAGGCGGTCAATCTGCTGAAGGCGGCGAGAAGCCACGGGCTGAAAGCAGAGGGCTACCGCTATGAGCCGGAGCAGTTAAAGAAAAATGGCAGCTTCCCCTGTATTGTTCACTGGAATTTCAATCATTTTGTGGTTCTGAAGGGGTTTAAGGGAAACAAGGTTTATCTCAATGACCCGGCTAAGGGCAGCTGCGTTGTCACAATGGAGGATTTTGACCGGGCGTTTACGGGGGTATGTCTTTTTTTTGAGCCGGAAGACGAGTTTGTTCCGGAAGGAAAACGAAAAAGCATGATAACATTTGCGGCGGCACGCTTGAAGGGGGCAGAGAGCGCCTTTATTTTTGTTGCCCTGACGGCAATGCTGTCGTCTGTTTTCGGAATAATTCAGCCGGCGTTTACCAGAGTTTTTCTTGACCGTTTGATGACAGGAAAAAATTCAGAATGGACATCGCCTTTTTTTATGCTTCTGATTTTCCTATGTCTGCTTCAGACGGTTTCGCTGTTTCTTGCGGAAGGGGCAAAATGGCGGATTAACGGAAAGCTTGCAAGCTGCGGCAGTGCATCATATTTTTGGAAGGTTTTAAGGCTGCCTATGGAATTTTTCACTCAGCGTATGGCAGGGGATATTCAGCAGCGTCAGACCACGAACTCGGAAATTGCCAATACACTGGTCAATACATTTGCTCCCCTTATATTTGATGCGGCGATGATGCTTTTTTATTTGGCGGTTATGTTCCGCTATAACATTGTCTTAAGCGCTGTTGGGCTGATTTCCGTAATTGCGAATTTGGCTATCGGTCAGATTATTTCGGCTAAGCGAATTAATATTACAAGAGTGCAGATGCGTGACAGAGGCAAGCTTGACGGAACTACTGTTTCGGGAATAGAAATGATCGAAACAATCAAGTCAAGCGGCGTCGAAAACGGATTTTTTGCCAAATGGGCAGGCTATCAGGCAAGCGTAAACAATCAGGAGACAAAATATACCTTGGTGGATCAGTATCTCGGTATGCTGCCCGATATTATATCCGACATTGCCGGAATAATCGTTTTGTCCGGCGGTGTATGGCTCACCATGAAGGGGAATTTTACCCTGGGTATGGTTTTGGCGTTTCAGGGTTTTCTGACTTCATTCTCAGAGCCTGCGTCTACGCTGATTTCGGCAGGTCAGGGGCTTCAGGAAATGCGTACGGAAATGGAACGTGTAGAGGACGTTATGAATTATCCTCTTGACGTAAACTGCAGTAATGAGGAAGGGCTTAAGGACGACGAGGAATACAGCAAGCTCAGCGGCTCTGTGGAATTAAAAAACGTTACCTTCGGCTATTCACGGCTTCAGCCGCCGCTGATCGAGAATTTCAGCCTGAAGCTGAACCCGGGAGACAGAGTGGCTTTTGTAGGCGGCTCAGGCTGCGGAAAATCCACACTTGCAAAGCTTATTTCCGGCTTATATCAGCCCTGGAGCGGTGAAATTTTGTTTGACGGAAAACCCATAAACGAAATTCGAAGAAGCGTGTTTACAGGGTCCGTTGCCGTTGTGGATCAGGATATTATTCTGTTCGAAGATACAATAGCAAACAACATTAAAATGTGGGATAATTCCATTGAGGATTTTGAAATGATTTTGGCTGCCCGTGACGCACAGCTCCATGAGGATATTATGCACAGAGAAGGCGGCTATCAATATAAACTGACCGAAGGAGGAAAGGATCTTTCCGGAGGTCAAAGACAAAGACTTGAGATTGCACGAGTGCTGGCACAAGACCCCACTGTAATAATTTTGGACGAAGCCACCAGTGCATTAGACGCAAAAACAGAGTTTGAGGTAGTACAGTCCATACGTGACAGAGGAATAAGCTGTATAGTGGTAGCTCACAGGCTTTCCACCGTAAGAGACTGCGATGAAATTTTGGTAATGGAACAGGGCAGGGTTGTTGAGCGTGGAACCCATGAGGAGCTTTACGCTAAAAACGGTGTATATACTGCACTGGTATCTTCAGAATAGGAGTGAACTGCATGGGTTGGTTTGATGAACAAATCAGAGAACGTGAAAAATATGACGACGAAATGTTTTCACAGGCTGCAGCAGGTATTGCGGACGCAGTCTCAGGCTTAAAAACCTCTCTTTTCTTTCAATCCGATTTTGGAAAAACACAGAGCGCAGTGGATGAGCTCCTTGCCTATTATCACGTGAAGCCGGTCGAGGTTCCAAAGGAAATTCAGGGCTTTGAGGAACGCTTGGATTATCAGCTGCGTCCTTACGGAATGATGTACCGCAGCGTAATATTGGAAAAGGGCTGGAGCCGCAATGCATCGGGCGTAATGCTTGGGGTAAAAAAAGAGGATAATACCGCAGCTGCGCTTATCCCCCACAGTATTTCCGGTTACCGCTATTATGACTCCGAAAGCGGCAAACGTGTAAGGGTTACATTAAAGACAGAA
Source organism: Eubacterium sp. (assembly GCA_020859645.1). GTDB lineage: Bacteria > Bacillota > Clostridia > Lachnospirales > CAG-274 > JAJQCI01. Next base: position 25,439 of record JAJBVU010000324.1, read on the forward strand.
GAGCTTTTCGGGAAGGAAGCGATTGTTGTTTATCCCTCTTTTCCCCTTAAATCTATGGGGCTTTCCGATTTATATTCTTATATTTTTCGGCTGTTTTCAGCGTCTGACGCAGTGTTTACAGCCGTTTTGGCTCTGACAGCGGCGCTGCTTGGGCTTTTGACCCCTAAGCTGACTAATATGATTGTGGGAAGCGCTGCAGAAAGCGGCAGCACCGCCCTTCTGCTTTCTGTTGCGTTTTTTATGGCTTGTGTTATGATTTCCGTACGTTTTATATCTTCGGCTCAGGAAATTGCGGCAAAAAAAATAGGAGCAAAGATTAAACTGGGTATACAGTCTGCAGTTATGATGAGGATACTTTCACTGCCGGCTGCCTTCTTCAGAAGCTACAGCTCCGGAGAGCTGGCGGGAATGGTTCAGCTGACGGAGACAATCGGCGAAATGCTTGTTTCCGTCTTGTTTACATCGGGACTGACTGCGGTTTGTTCACTTGTTTATATTCCGCAGATCTACACCTATGCCCCTGCCCTTATGCTTCCGGCTTTTCTTGTCATTTTGGTTATAACGGTGTTTTCGGCGGTTTCCTCATTTGCAAAAATGCGTATGAAAAAGAAACAGCTTAAATATGCGCTGAAGGAATCCGGAATAAGCTATGCTCTCATTTCAGGCATACAGAAGGTGAGAATTTCCGGAGCGGAAAAGCGTGCCTTTGTCCGCTGGAGCGAGCAGTATTCCAAACGGGCGGCTGTTGAATACCGTCCGCCCTTAATTGTTCGTTATAATACGGCGATCACAACCGCAGTTTTGCTTGTGGGAAGCATTTTCATATATTATCTGTCTTTAAAAAGCAATATGTCTGCTGCACAGTATTATGCATTTAATACCGCTTACGGAATGCTGACGGGAGCCTTTACGGTTCTGTCCGAAAATATGCTGACGGCGGCGGATATTCAGTCGTCGCTGGAGCTTCTGTCCCCTGTTCTCGGTGAAGCTCCGGAAGTATCCGACAGTCAGCATTCGGTGACACGTCTTTCCGGCGGAATAGAGCTTAACAACGTCACCTTTCAATACGGCAGCGACATGCCCCTTATTTTGGACAATCTTTCTCTGAAAATTCGCCCCGGCGAATATGTGGCGGTGGTGGGGCCTACGGGCTGCGGAAAATCCACCCTTATGAGGATCATGCTGGGAATGGAAAAGCCCCGAAAGGGCGCCGTTTATTATGACGGCAGGGATCTTTCATCCATTGACCCCAAATCTCTCAGGGGAAGAATAGGCGTTGTTCTCCAAAACGGCAAGCTGTTTCAAGGGGACATTTATTCCAACATAGCAATTTCGGCGCCCGGTCTCACTCTTGAAAAAGCATGGGAAGCCGCCGAGCTTGCGGGAATTGCGGAGGACATTCGCCGTATGCCTATGGGAATGAACACTATGATCTCCGAGGGTCAGGGCGGCATATCCGGCGGTCAGAAGCAGCGTCTGATGATTGCAAGGGCGATTGCAGCGAAGCCTAAAATACTTATGTTTGACGAGGCTACCAGTGCACTTGACAATCTGACCCAGAAAAATGTTTCCGAAGCCTTAGACGGTCTTAAATGCACCCGCATTGTTATTGCTCACAGGCTTTCCACAATCCTTCACTGCGACCGTATACTTTATTTGGAAAACGGAAAAATTGCCGAGGAAGGCAGCTACAGCGAATTAATCGAGAAAAACGGAAAATTTGCCCGTCTGGTTGAACGTCAGCAGACGGAAAGAAAATAAAGCTTTTTTAAGGAGGTTTAAATCATGAAAACGAGAATTTCGGCGTTTATTATGTGCGTGACGGTTCTTCTGTCTGCGCTGTTTACTCTGCCGGCAATGGCTGAAGCTGAGACTCTGCCCGAAATAGGCGACGAGCTTTACGGCTTTAAGGTCATTGATAAGGGCGAATACAAAACCGCCAATGCTGAAACAATCACTTTTGAACACATAAAAAGCGGCGCAACATTGTTTTATATTAAAAACGATGACGAAAATTTGGCATTTAATATCAGCTACAGAACGCCCAATACAGACGAAAGCGACAGAAACCACGTTTTTGAGCATGCTATCATTAACAGCTCTGAAAAGTACCCCTCTACTGATATTTTTTTCGATGTTTACAACAAAACATACAATACATATGTAAATGCGTCTACAAGCCTGACAACAACCAATTATATGCTTGCGAGCATGAGCGAGGAACAGCTTAAAATAATGATAGATGTATACCTAAGCTGTATGGTAAGCCCCGGCATACTTGAAAACGAAAACTTCTTTAAAAGAGAAGCTTTAAACTACACTCTTGAAGATAAAGACTCGGACATTGAAATCGGCGGAACTGTTTTTTCAGAGGACACAGGTCTTTTAACAGACACAAGCAGAACTGTTCTCGACAGCATTTTAGACGCCCTTTATCCCAACGAAATAGCCTCAAACGTAGTAGGAAAAGCCGTTGAAAACTACAAAGAGCTTACCTATGAACACACTATCGAGCTTTATGACATGTGTTATCACTTCGACAATTCAATTATCACCCTTTACGGCGATTTGAATTATAAGGAATTTTTGAAATTCATAGATGAAGAATATTTATCGAAGTATGAAAGAAACAATACCGATTTAAGTGCTTATAAAGACGGAAAAAGCGAGCCCAAATTTGTAAACGAGGTTGTTTACTCCCCTGCATATGAAGGCGACAGCACAGAAAACGCATCAATTGTGGTTTACGCCGTAGACCTTGACGGATACAGCTATGACGATTTAATAAAGCTGGCTTATTCGGCAAAAATGCTTAACTCCGACAGCTCCCTCATTAATCAAAGGCTTCAGGAAAAGGGCATATACGGCTCCTTCGGCGCAAGCATGGAAATTGGCGGCAGCAAGCCCTTCATTGCCTTTTCCCTTTACAATACAGAGCCCGACGTCAGAGAGGACTTTATGAACATTGTAACCGACTCCCTTAATGAAATTTCGGAAAACGGCGTCGGCGATTTATATAACAACATTTTAAAAAGCGCTGAAATAACCGACCTTCTTCAGGATGAAAGCACAACCTTCGGCATAGACTCATCTATAGAATTAAGCCAATATTGGGCTGTAACGGGCAAAACAGACATATTTGAGCTGGAAAACAAGGCTTTTGAAGAGCTTAAAAATGACAGCAGTCAGACCGAGCTCAAGAGACTTATAAAAAGCCTTTTAAATCCCGAAAATTCTGCCTTAACCGCCGCAGTTCCCAAGCCCGGTCTTGCGGAGGAAATCGACAGCGAAAGAGAAGCCTATTTAGCCGAAATGAAGGCGAACATGACCGAAGCCGAAATTGAGGAAATGATAAATGAAACAAAAGAATATAATGAATGGGTCAATAATTCTGTCAGCAACAACAATGTTTCCATAGACCCCGAACAGCTTCCCGAGCCAAAAGAGGACAATGACGTAAGCATTAAAACTCTGGGCAGCGTCACAAGCTATTCCTCAGAGGTTGAAAAAAGCGCCGGAAGCTATACGGTGATTTTTGACGTAAGCAATATTGCCCAGGAGGATTTGTACGACCTCTACATTTATTTGCTGCTCATTGACGAGCTTGACACAGCCAACTACACAAGCGAAGAACTGGCAGAAATTTCTCCGGCATACCTCAATGATTTTTCCGCAGGCTTAAGCTATTACAAGCTCAGAGACCAAGATGACCTGTCCCTTATGTTTATGCTTGACTGGTACGCCCTAAGCGAGGACTATGAAAAATCCCTTGACCTTATGCTTGAAATTATCGAAAGAACCGATTTCAGCGGCACCGGCGACATAATTTATATTTTAAACAGCTATTTGCCCAATTTAGACCCTGCCCGAACAAGCAATACCCTGAATTTTGTTTTAAGACAGGCATTAGGCGGAATAAGCAAATCCATTAAGTTTAACAATTATTTCAGAAGCAAAGAATTTTACGAATATGTTGAAACCACCGTAAACCGTTTAACAACCGACGAAACCTACGGCGCAAAATTTGAAGAAAAAATGAACGGCATAGCGGAACAGATTATTCACAAAAACAACATTGTCGCCGCCGTAGTAGGCGACAGCGGTGTAATCGAGCACGCCGAGGCAGTTAATAATGAAGTCCTTAACAGTCTGCCCGAAATTGAGTTTGAAAGGGCTGTTTACGATTTCGGCGAAACCGAGTCAAAAACCGCCTATATTGCCGAGCTTTCCAACCAGACCGGCGTTCTTATAAGCGAGCTGGGCTCTGACTTCAAGGGCGAATACATACCCTATTTATATCTTATAAACGATGTTTACACAGTGCCCGAAATAAGATTTAAAAACGGCGCATATTCAGGGGGAACAAAGGTAAGCATTTCATCAACCGCCGATTATATGTATACATATTCATATTCGGACCCCGGCGTAGGCTCAACCATGGATGTTTTCGAAAACCTTGCAGGCGGCATAGCTGATGAGGACATAACCCAGGAGGAGCTTGACGATTATATCGTCGCAGCCTACAGCAGTATAGTCGTTCCTCAGGGGCAATACACAAAGGCAGAAAACGCAATAACATATGCCCTGTTGGGAATTGACGGAAACCCCAAGACCAAATTCGCCGAGGGCATTAAAAATTCCTCTGCCGAGGACAAGGCTGAAGCTGCGGAAGCCATTCAGAAATTAGTCGACAACGGCTATATTGCCTTTGTGGGAAACAGCACTTCAATTAATAATGACAAGGATTTGTTTGACAGCGTTATCGATTTGAGATAACCCCGTCGGACAGTGAAAATCAGCTTTAAAGATAACAGCGGTGTGAAAGCCGCTGTTTTTTTGCCAAATAAAACAGCACACCCTTTAGCAGATGTGCTGTCTGTGTTTTTTGATCTCCCTTAAGAGACGGTATTAATTCAGAGAAAATTATTTGTCTGAATTGAAAATAGTGGAGTAGGCGTTACTGGAGAACTCAGTTAAAGTGCTGTCTGTACCGCTCAGTGTTATTACACTTGTTACTTCGATAGAGGTAACAGTTAATTCGGGTTTTTCATAAGCTTTTTTCATTATCGGTTACCTCCTTTTTATTCTTCTTCTGCAGCTTCTGTGTTTGCTGAGCTTGTTATAGATTTGCTTACTTTGGTTGTAATATTGGTTGCAGCATCACTGTCGCTGTTGGTAAGATGTGTGCCGTAAATATATGTATAAACATATTCCCCGGAATCCTCATCTGTATCATCAGCTACATCTTCGGGAGCAAATACAAAATTATCTACGCCTACATATGCATAAACTGTGTCTGTAGAATCAAAATCACTTACAGCTGTAGAGGATAATGTAAGTGTGTCGCATGAACCGGTTGCTTCGTCGTCGCTTACTGCCACAAGTACATATGAATCGTCACCGTTTACATATGCGCCGATGTTTGAACTGTTGCTTGCGTCATCGGTGAGTGTAGCGCCTACGATTACGTTAATGCTGAAAAACTGAATAGTTTGATCGCAATATACGTAATACTTACCTGCATCACTTAAACTACAGGTTATAACCTTAAGATCGGTTCTGCTTGTACTTGTGGCACTGCCAATCGCATTGGCTGTAGTAGTATCTTTTCCTATGTAGCAAGATCTGCTGCCGCTATCACCGTTTGATGCAAATACAATCTGAACAAGAGCTGCATCGGATGTTGTAAATTGGATATTTGCATTTTTACTGCCTGAAGAAAGTACTGTGCTGTAACTAATATTTCCATATGATGTAACAGATGGAGATGTACTTTTTGGAGCAGTTGAACTACTTAAAGTATATAATTCAAAATAACGGTTATTGTCTAAGAAATCGCCGCTGCTGTAACTGGTTTCGGAAAAACCATGTAAGAATGCACTGTCTGTTATAGTGGCTCTTGTAGCTGTTGAATCGTATACTTCGATTTCAATATCTTTTGAATTATATGTTACATCGTCGGCTGTCAGTGTGGCTGTAATTGTAGCTGTACCTTCGGCAACACCTTTAACGGTAGCAGTCGCTGTATTATTGCCGCTGCCTGTAACAGTTGCGATGCTATCGTTATCTATTGACCATGCAATTGAATAGCTTGTTACATTATCCATATTTTTCAATGTGGCTGTAACGGTTGTTTCAGCATCTATATCAATTTCTGTTTCATTAGATGAAAGAGCTGAAATTGTAGGATCGGTGCTTGTAGCTGTAGGAGTAAATGTCATTGAACCGAGCTGAGCACCTGTGCCGGATGTATATAAAATATACTGGTGACCTTCTGAAAGTGTTATCTCTCCTGTAGTTGTATCAACGGCAGTACCTGAATATGTAACGTTGGTTATTGGCGTGCCGCCAAATGAATATGCTATTTTTCCTGCACTTTCCGCTTTCAAAGTTACAACATTCTTGGCATCTGTATTATCAAACAAATAAATAGATTTTGTACTGCTTTTAGCATCCATACCTATACTTGCTGAAAACGTACCTGTTGCAAGAGGGTTTAATATTATATAGGTATAATCAGAATAAGCGTTAGATGTAAAATCTGTAACTTTTGTTCCATCGCTAAATGTGCTGTTGGCTCTGAGCGGAATGATGCCGCTGAAACCATAAGCGCTTTGTATGCTTGGAACTGAACTTACTGCGGGACCTGTTTGAGCTGTAATATAATCGTCACCTTTGTTGCTATCCGTGTCTGTAAATGTCAAAGATGTTTTGGCAGGTATTTCAGCTTCGGCAATATATGTCGCTGTATAAGTATAAGAAGTATCAGCGGCGAAGGCGGTGACGTTCATGACTGCGATGCAGGAGCAGAGCAGAGTCAGGGTTAAGATCGTGCTTAAAAATCTTTTGAAAGATTTCATTTTTTTCTTCCTCCTTTTTGGGTTGTGCCCTTTGGGCACCTTTTCTTTTCTTACTGATTTATAAAAAATGGTTTTGTTGTTAAAGGGCGAGATGTCACTGCGGCGAAGCCGCACTCGCAAAAAGTTGCAGACTTTTTGCGAAAGAGGAGCAGCAGCGAAGCGAAGTCTTGTTTTCGTACTTGTACGGAAACAAACGTGCGTATGTTGCTGCGACGAGCGGCGGAGAGGTGTAATTCAGCAAAGAGCAGTCTGGCAAAATGGAAATTGTTTCACCTCTCAGTCAGCTACGCTGACAACTCCCCTCAAGGGGAGCCTGACGCACTCTTAAGGCTGCGGAAAATATTCTTTTCTCCATTAATCAACATCGTCCTTTTCGATTACATCATCCCTTTCTATAGTCGAATTATTGCTTATTTTTCGGGCGAAAGCCCG
>JAJBVU010000030.1 GCA_020859645.1 Eubacterium sp.
GCTTAGAAATGTGTTTCAGTTTTATTGCTTTTGCAAATAAAACTTTGCGGTCAGAGCAGGGTATGAAAGTATAAGGCAGATTATCAGGGGAGCGAGGGCTTCCCTTTTTATATAATATGTTGGAATAAGAAGCCTTTGAATATAGGCGGCAGGTCTTATTATAGCCGAAATATCGGTAAAAACAGGGCAGAATATAAGACAGGCAAGGGGCAGAAACGCCGAAACCGCACTTAAAGACTTTGAACCGGGTAAAAGGGCATATATTAAAGCCCCATACATTGCCGCCGAAAGAGCAAAAACAAAAGCATCTATAATTTCCTCTTTGGGAGAAAATGAGCCGCTTAATGAAAGTCCTATACCAACTGCCGCACCGCAGAGCAAAGAGGGAACAACAAAATAAGAATAAGTCAACAGTGCCTTTTTATACGGGGGCAAGGTCTTTAAAATGCCGTTTTTTTGATCCTTATATGCCCTGAAGGCTCCCGAAAGTGCGCCTATCATTATAAAAATGCCTAAAATTCCCCTTAAATATGAAAAGGCACTGACGTTAGCTTCTTCCGACGCCGAACCCTCAATATATTCATAAGAAAGAGAAATAACGGCGTCCTCATTTAAAAAGCGGTTATAGGCTTCTTTAAAGGCGGCTTCATCAGTGAAGCCCTTTTCGGCGGAAAGGCTTAAGCCAATGTCCTCTGCATAGCCCTTGAAAAGCTCGGAAAAAATTATTTCGTTTACCACCTTGTCAAAAGAGGTGGAAGGGGACTTATAGCAAACTATTGAGCCTTTCAAGCCGTCACTGTCATAATTTTCGGAAAGATTTTCAGTGAAAAAATATCCGCATTCGCATTTTTTGCTTATTACGGCTTCTTCCATTTCTTCCAGGCTTTCAAAAAGGGTGAATTTAACACCGCCCTCATAGTCGGCAAAAGCACTTAGATCAATTTCGCTTTCGCTGTATATGGCGGCGTTTATTTTTATATCCTCGCCGAAGCCCAAAAACCGCAGCCCGAAAAGCCCCAAAACAGTCAGCAGTAAGACAGCCGCAAAACCGGGGCTTTTTAAATATCTCTTAAACATTAAAATCGTAAAATAATATATCTTCATTTGAGTTTAACCTGTCTTTGTTTAAAAATATTATACTTATGAGCAAAACCGCCGGTAAAGTCAAAACTAACCCTGTTGAGCCAATTTCCGAACCGTAAGCTGATGAAAGAGCCTCAGCCAAAGCCTTAACGGGCATATAGGGAGCGACCGCCTGAACCCTTTCCGGCAGAAAGCTTATAGGAAGAATTGCTCCCGAAAGCAGTGAAAAAATCAGGGTTGATATAAATATAACGAGAGATCCCCAAACGCCGAAAAGGCTTAAAACACCGCTTGAAAAAATTCCGCAGAAAAGAATTACGCTTAAAAGACTTATTATAAATTCCGGGCTTATTTCGGGAGCAAGGCTTAAGCTTTCCGGCAGGAGAAAGGCTGCCGAAACTATAACGGCGGAAATAATCCCGTAGAGAATTAAGCGGACTATTAGGCTTATAAGCCACTGTTTATAGGCTGAAATTCCGAAAATTTTAAGCCTTGAGCCAACTGCCCCCTCAGAGGAAAGTCTGATACCGGAAAAAAGAGAGCCGAAAAGCATAAGGAAGATTATAAACCCTCTTACGGCGTAATATTGAAGGGCGGAAAGACTGCCCGATGCGGAAATTGTTATATCCTTAAAAATATCCTCACGGGTAAAGGCGGCGTTTAAATAAACAAGGTTTATGTTTATAAGGTCGGTTTTGTCACTGCCGTAGCCGAAGCACTCCAAAAGGGCATAAATTGCAGCCTGAGCCGCCGCAAGATCACCTATGCCTGCGCTTAAATATGACCGAACGAGAAGGGAGTCGACGGAATTGCTTTGGGGAAGATACACTGTGGCAGGGGTGTTCTTTCCGGTTATAATATCCTTTACAAAATCATCGGGAATAATTACCCCTCCGTAAGCTTCCCCGTTTTCAACCATAGGCAGAACCTCCCTTTCTTCCACTCTTTTTATTTCAAGGTTCTGCTTTGCGCTGTCCATTTTTTCTATTGCCGCAATCATAAGTCCGCTGGCTTCATCTTCGGGGTAGTAGAGAGCAATTGTAATTTTACTGTCTGTTTTCGAATATAAGCTTTTTGCACCTGTCAGAACAAAGCCGCCGCAGATAAGCCCCAAAACCGCAAAGGCAGCCAAAAGATAAGGCGCATTTTTTAAAGCCTGTTTAAGCTCTGCTCTTAATAGACGGAAAAACATAGCTTAACCGCCTAAGCCCATAAGGGCGATCATTCCCAAAAGGCTTTGGAAGTTTGACCTTACTTCATTGACGAGAGACATAAGCTCGTTATTGTCGGCAGTGAAAAGGTTGATTTCGGTTCCTGTGGGCTTTTCTATTTGAGAGGTCAGTTCGTTTATTGATGTGTCAAAGTCTAAGGTTATAAGGTTTTTGTTTCCGCTTGTTATGCTTAAGCTTTGGGCAGACAGGTCAAAGGCTGTGTCTGTCTGTGAAAGAGTTCCCGATGAGCTGAATGCGTAGCTGTCGTCGGAGTTTTCATCATTTAATACGTTTGCGGAAACAGTGTATTCTGATGTTCCCTTGTTATAGCCTGTGTTTATTGAAGCGGTATAGGGCGCATTGTAATAGGTGAAGCCGCTTTCAAGAGACAGCACTTTTTCGTTAAGGTTATCCTCAGAATTTAAGCTTAAGCTAAACAAATCGGGAACATCGAGGGAAAGGCTCTGCTTTTCGGATATACTGCCTGTAGGGCAGTAAAGAGCAAGTGAACAGCTTTTATCTTCACTGTCCTTTAAACTAAGCTGCCATTCAGCCCCGGCAATTTTTTTCTTATAAACATAAACCGTAAGTGTATAATAATCGTCTGTTAAGCTGTCGGCAAAGGTGTGCAGGGCTTCATAGGCGGAGGAGGTCAATTCTTCCGAAAGCTCGTCCGCTGTAATATTATAGTTTCCCGTCAGAACCTTTATAACAGGCATAAATGTGCTTATCACAGGAAGATAGTCGGTGTTTTCCTCTCCGAAATCAGCTATATCATTAAACAGGGCTTTAAGATCTGAGCCTTTTAAAATAACGTTATAGCCCTGAGCGGTTTTGCCGTTTTCAAGGGTATAGGTTTGAGAGGACTTTGCCGCAGACATATTTTCCTTAAGACCTGTGAAAACCTCTCTTTCAGAGGTGAGATATTCCCTCATAAGCTCCGAAACCGAAGCTGAGCCTAAAATTTCGGAAAGTGAGAAAATATTAAGGCTGAAGTCATCGGCATATTCAAAATCCCCCAAGTGGTCGGAAAGAGCCGAAGCATTGTAGGCTGAAAAAATGTTATTAAGGGGCATATTAACCCATTCCTCTTCAAGAAGGGGAATCTTGCCCTTAAGGGTTGTTTCGTCTGCATAAAATTTTGCTGCTTCAATAGGCATTGAGCCCAGCTTTAAGCTGACTGAACCGCCTGTTTCCTTGTTGACAGGGTCATAAAGAACCTCTGCGTCTAAGCCTGAGCCTGTTAATTTAATGGGCATAGAGCCGTCGATTATATCCGAGCCTTTATAGGTCAGTGAAAGCTCTGTTTCAGTGGGAACCGTTGTTAAAAATGTTTTAAGGGCATCAAGGTCGATTACACTGCTTTCCGTTTCCAAAACCTCTTCCAGAGTGTTGTTGTATGCCTTTATTATTGTGCTTTTGGGGCTTTTAAGGGCGTAATTGTAGGCAAAAACCGATATAACAGCCGCCGCCGCAATAAAGCACAGGGCATAGAGGGCAATTTTAAGCCTGTTGCCCTTTGTTATAATTTTGTCCTCTTCGTCCTCAGGGGATTTAAGGTCAAATTTAAAGTCGGCAGGGGTTATTTCCTCATTTTCATTGACCAATCTTTCGTTGGCTTTTATTTCTTCCTTTTTATTGTCTTTTTCGTTCATATTCTTTCCTTTCGGTTGTTATAAGAGCCTTAAAAGCTCGCCTTGGGTTATGTTTTTGTCAAGTTCAAGAAGTTTTCCGTCTTTCAAAAGCATTAAGCGTGTACAGAGCTTTAAGTCTCCTTCGTCGTGGGTAGACATAATTATGGTTCCGCCGCTTTGAAGATATGCCTTTAAAATGCTTCTTATATCCGCCTTAAGCTTTAGGTCTAAGGCTGTGGTGGGTTCGTCCAAAATCAAAACAGGGGGAGAGGGCAAAAGGGCTATGGCTATTGAAAGACGCCGTTTCATACCGCCGGAAAGCTTGTCCGTTCTGCGGTCTTTAAGCTCCGAAAGCCCCAGCCGTTTAACAATTCCTTCGTTTATGACAGAGTTAAGCTCTTTTTTTGAGCCGTTAAACCAAAGCCGCAGATTGTCTTTAACGCTTAACTCCCCTATCAGCGGATTTTCCTGCGGAACATAGCCTATATATTCCGAAAAAAGTCCCTTGCTTTTAAGGGCGTTTTTCCCTGCTACGGTAATAACGCCGCTGTCGGGCTTTCGGCTGCCCGACATTATCTCCAAAAGAGTGGTTTTTCCGCAGCCGTTTGCCCCCAAAATGCCTATACATTCGCCTTTTTCCGCAGTAAGGGAGAGGTTTTCAAGAACCTTCGCTTTGTATTTTTTGTTTATGTTTTTAACCTCAATCAAAAGCCTGTCCTCCTCGTTTGCTTCATAAGCTTATTATAGCTTTAAAAAACGTTTGTGTCAATAAAGGGTGAAAGAATAATATTCCGCAAGCGTCATATAATGTAGTGTAAGCCTCCCCTTGAGGGGAGGTGGCACACGAAGTGTGACGGAGAGGTGTATTATAATGACTTACATAATAAAAACAAAACAGGCTATGATTTGCTATTATTATCAAGACGGAAGACTTTTAAAAAGAATAAGAAACGAAAAAGGGCTTTCGGGAGAAATTCTTGTAATGTCGGGGATAAGACCGGGCTTTTCACTGAATTTAACCGATGAGGGGAAGATTTACATATTTTGCAGAGACTTAAGGGGGAATGTAATTTTTTTGAAGGATGAAAAGGAAGGGGCAAAGGGCAGGGTTATTCTTGAAAGCAGGGAAAATATAATTAAAGGGAATATTCTCTTTGACGCACATTTCGGCAAGGAGGGCATAGACCTGATTTTCAATGCCCCGTTAAAGGACGGCTTTGAGGGCATTTATTTTCAGAGACTTTCTAAAAACAAAACTGTGCCTGTTCTTTTGGACGAAGCCAAGCCCTTAAAGGGAGAAGCCTTTCGGGCTGTTCGGGCAGGCGGGGGCTTAAGGCTTTTGGTTTATCAGAAGGCGTGCGGGGTGTGCCGGGGCCGCCGTTTAGGCTATCGTGAGCTTTTGGGGGAACGTTCAGGGGGCTTTAACACTGTTTTCGAAACAGGGCTTAATTTTGAAGAATACAGCATGCTTATTCGCCGAGAAAGATTTTATTTTGCGGCGGTTATAACAAGCTTTTTCACTTCAAAGCTTATTTTCAAAACGAAGGGTTCGGAGGGCTTTTCGGATCTGAAAACCCTTGCGGATATGAAGGGAATATCATTGCCGCTTGTGTTTTTGTTTGACAATCGTCCGATAATATTTTTTAAGTGTGCAGGAAAAAACTATATATGCCTTGAGGATTTTAAGCCCCAAGTCTTTAAGGGGAAAATCTGCGAGGACTTAAAAAGGGGCGTTTTTATAGATAAAAGCGGAGGGCGAATAAAGGCTGACGAGGTGCTTGTAAATTCCGAAAAGCCTTGGGACGTGCAGATATATCCCGAAATGGACGAAAGCTTTTTAAGCTTTCACAGAGAAAAGCCTGTGGGGGACTATCGTTTTAAGGATTTTTTCGATAAAAAAGGAAGTGAGCTTTTGTGACGGGGCTTAAAGAATTTTGGAAAAGACGCAAGGCGGAAATTTTGACTTGCGGATATTTTCTGCTTTTGATTTTAGGCGTGGGCTTCAGTATGTTAGGAAGCAGAGAAGAGGTTTTTTCTCTTGAAAAAAAGGTTATTTTAATTGACGCAGGTCATGGCGGCGCAGACCCGGGGAAGGTTGTTTCGGAAGGTGCCGAAGAAAAGGAAATTAATCTTAAAATTGCCGAATTTCTCAGGGAATATCTGCTTCAGGCAGGGGCAGGAGTTTATATGACGAGAACCGATGACGAAACTCCGGCGGAGGGCAAAAGAGCAGACCTTAGAGAAAGAAGAAGCCTTGCCCGGGATAGCGAGGTTGACCTTTTCGTAAGCATTCACCAAAACTTTTACCCCTCAGAAGAGGTTAAGGGCGCACAGGTGTTTTACCCCAAAAGCTCGGAGGAAAGCAAGGCTCTCGCAGAAAATATTCAAAGCCGCATAAAAGAGCTTGCAGACGGCGAAAACAACAGAGTAATCAAGGAAAATGACAGCTATTATATGCTTAAAGGGGCTGAAAAGCCTTCGGTTATCGTTGAATGCGGTTTTTTGTCAATTCCCGAGGTAAACAGGCTTTTAAACACAGAGGAATAGAAGAAAATAATCGAATGGGCAATTTTTATAGGAATTTCAGTCTATTTCTGCAAGGAGGTATAAAA
>JAJBVU010000056.1 GCA_020859645.1 Eubacterium sp.
CTTTAAAAATATATTATTAATAATAGAAATCGGTATAATGTAAAATAAATGTAAAACATCTATTACTTCCATTATACCGATTTTAAGAAAAATTTCAATATAAAATTGCAAAGTTTTCGCTTTAAAAACTAAACCTTATTTAGCTATAAGCCTTTCGTTTCGTTCAAGCTCCTTTGAAATATCCACCCCGTCAATAACCTCACTTACCTTCTGCCCCTCTACATAAAGCTGAACGGAATTCACATTATCCAAAGCCGTCAGAGTGTTGACTATTGAATAAATCTGAAGCAGAGACACAGGCGAAGCCGCCGACTTATTAATGAAATTAGAAGAAAGATTTACATAGCAAATATCGTTTTCGGTATTCGTGTTTATAAGCTTTGTGCCGGAGGGTATTACGGAAACAAGGTCAGAGTTTTCCGGCCCTGCAAGAAGCTGTTCCGCAATCTGATACTCTATGCTTTGGCTTTGCTTAATTTCTATAAGGCGTGTTTCCCCTATAAGAGACTGTGCGTTTTTATCAGTAAAATAAAGTGTTACAGACTGATAGTTTACCTTTTCCGCAGCTATATCCGGGTTTAAAAGAACATTTCGGCGGTTAAGGGGTTCTCCCTCGGCGGTTACGGCTGAGCCGTTTACTGAAATATAAACATTGTCTATAAAGCCCAACGCCGTAAGTGTATAAACCAAAGAAGCCTTTAAAAACAATGCGTCAGCCGACGTCATTTGAACAAACTCCGCCGAAAGGTCAATATAGACGGTTTTGTTTTCCTCATCAAGCTTAAAGCCTTGAATTAAAACGTTCCCCATTGTGCTTTGAAGAACGGAATTTACCTTTGGCCCGTTTTTAAGCTCCTTTAAAACCTCGGCTAAAACCTCTTCATTTGAGCCTTTGTCCGCCGGATCTATAATTCTGCCCTCAAAGTCAAGGCTGTTTCCCGCCTGGTTTTTGAAATATAAGGATATTGTGAAGTCCTTTTCGGCGTGGCTGAAAAGCAAAATAACTGTTATAACTGCGGCAGCCGCCAACACAGCTGCCAAGAGAATGAAAATAAGTTTTTTACGCTTCATTATGCACCCTCCCTGTCCTGTTTAAGAGGAAGTCTGACGGTAAAGGTTGCTCCGCTGCCCTCTTTGCTTAAAACCTTAATGCTGCCCCCGTGACGCAAAACAGCGGCGTGGGTTATGGCGAGACCTAAGCCTGTTCCCCCTGTTTCTCTGTCTCTTGTTTTGTCCACTCTGTAGAAGCGGTTGAAAATTTTAGACTGCTCCTCTTCGCTTATGCCTATACCTGTGTCTGAAACCGAAATATATGCATTTTGATGGTCGCTTTCCAAGCCCACCTTAACAACTCCCCCTTCGGGAGTATATTTTATGGCGTTGTCAATAAGGTTTGAAACAGCCAAATAAAGCTTTGTTTCGTCCGCTTCTATTTCAACGTCCTTATCCGCATCTAAAATAAACTCTATGTCCTTGCTGTTTGCAATGGGGTAAAGTGTTTTCATAATGCTTATAAGCATTTTTCTTAAGGATGTATCAGCCGGATGAAAGCCTGCGTCTCTGTTGTCAAGCTTTACAAGGGAAAGAAGATCGTTTATAATATTTGTCATTCTGTCTATTTCAGAGTTTATATCCTGAAGAAATTCCTTATACATTTCCTCCGGAGCGGTATCCTGAAGCAAAATAGATTCGCTTAAAACCTTAATAGAGCTTAAGGGTGTTTTAAGCTCGTGAGACACATTTGAAACAAATTCCGAACGGGAGGTATCCTCAGATTCAAGCTTTTCCGTCATATCGTTTATAGCCCCGGCAAGTACGCTTATTTCGTTTTTACCCTTAACACTGCACCTCTCGCTTAAATTTCCGTCGGTGATTTTCTTGATTGTCTCCACCAATAGAGTCAAAGGCTTAAGCATATGCCCTGTGGTAATATAAACTATAACGGAAGCTATAATACTTAAAAGAAGGGTCAAAAGAAGCCAGTCATGGCTTATGGTGCCTAAAAGCTCATAGACCTCCGCAAAGCTTGACACTATAAGAACAGCCCCTGTTCTGTCGCCGTATTCGTTTTCGATATATGCGGCGGTGTAGATTTTCCCCTCCGACTTTCGAAGGTTCGCCCCGGCGGTACCCTTTAAAGCATCCATAACCTCGGGAACTATAAGAATTTTATATGTTTCGGAACGGTTTGAGTCGGCGATAACGGTGCAGTTTTTATCCAAAACCAAAATTCTCGCCGAAAGCTCCGTACTTTTTTCGTCTATATCGTTTAAAAATTTAGCCGCCAGCTCAGGGTCGGTTAAATAATTGTTTTTTTGAATTGTGCCTGCTATTTTATTGGCTTGATAAAGCATATTCTGAGTATTTCTGCTTTCAAAATACCCTGCCAGAATATTGTTCATAGTAAATGAAAATATAAAAAGAGGAACAAGGCAGATTACAAAATACAGGAAAAACAGCTTCCACCGCAGGCAGTTATACCATCTGAGGGTTTTGTTGTCACTGTAAATAATAACCTACCCCCCATCTTGTGTGTATATATTCAGGCTCACTGGGAACCTTTTCGATTTTTTCACGAAGCCGCCTAACGTGAACGTCTACGGCACGTCTCTGTTCACGCTTCTGCTCGCCTGAAAGCTTGTCAACGCCCCA
This sequence comes from Eubacterium sp., assembly GCA_020859645.1. Lineage (GTDB taxonomy): Bacteria > Bacillota > Clostridia > Lachnospirales > CAG-274 > JAJQCI01. The sequence continues at coordinate 2,653 of JAJBVU010000056.1, forward strand.
AAGCTCCGAAAGAAGGCTGTCTCTTGAATAGACGGTGCCAACGTTTTTCATTAAAAGAAGAAGAAGGTCAAATTCCTTTGCGGTTAAATTAACCTCTTTTCCCTCCACAAAACAGCGTCTTGAGCCTGTGTCCAGTGAAAGCCCTCTGAGACTCAGCTTTTTATCGGCATTTTTTTCTGCCGGAACCGATTTAACGCTTCGCCTTAAAATTGCCTTAATTCTCGCCTTAAGCTCCAAAATGTTAAAGGGCTTTGTTATATAATCGTCTGCGCCTAATTCAAGCCCCATTATTTTGTCAATGTCCTCGCCCTTGGCTGTCACCATAATAATAGGCACGTTTGAAAACTCTCTTATTTCGGAACAGACCTTAAGCCCGTCAATTTTGGGAAGCATTACGTCAAGAAGAATTAAGTCTACGTTTTCCGTTGCCGCCAGCTTAAGAGCCTCCTCTCCGTCATAAGCCACCACAACGTCCATTCCGTCCTGCATAAGGCTGAACTTTATTCCCTTAACTATAAGCTTTTCGTCATCTACTACCAATATTTTGCTCATTTAGGCACCCCTATTCTATAGTAATCATATTTTCAAGGCTTTGAAAGGTCTTTTCCCCAATGCCTTTTATGTTCATTATCTCGGCTGTTTCGTTAAAACCGCCGTTTTCGTTTCTGTATGTAATAATGCTTTCCGCTGTTTTTTCGCCTATGCCCGGCAGGGCGCAAAGCTCCTCGGCGGAGGCTGTGTTTATGTTGATTTTGGCGGCTTCCGACACTTCTGCCGCCGCCGTTTCCGTGACCGCTTCGTCAATCGCTTCAGCGACAGCTTCCGTCTCTGTCTCTTCGGCATAGACCTCCGCACTTGTCTCTGAGCCGTCTCTTATAAAAGCTTCTGTGGTGCCTTGTGTAAAATACCACAGGCAGAAAAACAGAAACACCGCCGCAGTGAGAAAGGAATAGAATATAACAATTTTTTTATCTTCCATAAAATACCCTTTTCTTATACTTTAATTAAAATACACATAAGTCCTTGAAAAAGCAGTCCAATATATGTTATAATTAGGAAATCATACAACAATTACTTTCTTAAACCGAAAGGACAGTATATATGAAACACATAAAAGCTTTATTTGCCTTTTTTCTATTATACACCATAATTTTGAATAATGCCACAGAAATATTTGCGGAAGATGTAAATTTATCTCAGGAAGCCGTAACTGAAGCGGAAACCGCAGCTTCTCAAGCCGACCCCTTGGATATGTCTGAGGAGGAATACTCCCCCGACGATATAATTCCGGCATATTTAGACGAAAACGGCGACCCTGTAATAGTGGCTAAATCCGCCGTTGTTATAGACGCCGACAGCGGAATTATCGTTTGGGGCAAGGACGAAAACGCCGTTCACTACCCTGCAAGCGTAACAAAGGTTTTAACCTCTTTAATAGCCTGTGAAGAAACGGAGCCGACCGACCTTGTGACATTCTCACACGAAGCCGTCTACGGTATAGGGGAAGGCTCAAGCTCCATAGCCGTAAGGGAGGGCGAAACCCTTAATATGGATCAGTGTCTCCACGCAATCCTTATGGCTTCAGCCAATGACGTCTGCGTAGGGGTCAGTGAAATGATTGACGGAACACAGGAAGCCTTTGTCGAAAGAATGAACCAAAGGGCAAAGGAGCTTGGCGCTCTTAACTCCCACTTTGACAACTCCCACGGCTATCACAGTGAAAATCACTACACCACAGCCTACGATATGGCGGTTATTTTAAAGGAAGCTGTCAAAAACGAAAAGTTTATGTCAAGCTTCAGTTGTCTGACCTATGAAATTCCCGAAACAAACATTGTTGACGAAATAAGGTATATAAACCACAAGGCAAAAATCCTCTGGGAGGACTCCCCTTATTATTATCAGTATATTAAGGGCGCAAAAACAGGCTTTACGGATCAAGCCGGAAACACACTTATTTCCTACGCCGAAAAGGACGGAATTAAGCTTATATGCTGCGTTTTGGCTGACAGAGGCGTAAACACCTACACCGACACAATTCTTCTCTTTGACTACTGTTTCGGACGCTACAGTGAGCAGACCCTTGTTGAACCGGGAGAGCTTCAGCTGAGCCTGCCCGTTTGTCAAAACTATAACGGAAACGTAATCGATTTGGGCTCAGTCACCGCAAGCGTAGCGGAAGGCTATTCGGCTCTTATGCCCTCGGTTGTAAACAAGGAGTCCGTTACAATAAGCTATGACGTTCCCGACAGCATCGTCGGGGGAGTAAACCAAGGGGAGGTTTTGGGAACCGCCATTGTTTCCTACGGCGGAAATCAGCTTGCGGCTCTAAACATAACCGCCGACGAAACAGTTGAAGCAATTCCCGAAGAGGTTTTAATTAAAGAGGAAAAGACTGAACAGCTTATAAAAATCTGTATGTGGTCTGCTGTGGGTTTGGCAATTTTCCTTGCAATAATCATTGCAATAAACAGAATAGTCAACTCAAAAATGTACAGACACAAGCACAAATATAAAAAGCAGAGAAAGAAATATCGAAAAGCAAGAAAAATCAATAAACAAAATAAGCAGGACAAAACATAATAAAAAAGCAAGACGGCAAAATCATTTTTATGACCTTGAACCCACCCCTGTCAAGTAGACAGAGCAAATAACAAAAGAATTATGTATAGCACATCGGATTACGGTGTGCTATATTTTTTCTTAAGCCGCTTTCAAATTATGATATTCGATTGGTGATAAGCAGCCCAATTTTTCTTGGTAACGGTTATTATTGTAGTAGTAAATGTATTCTTCAATTGCGGCTTTAAGTTCTCCATAGGTGTCAAACTTCATTAAGTAGTACATTTCTGTCTTTAATATTCCCCAAAAGCCTTCCATTGGTCCGTTATCTATACATTTTCCAACTCTTGACATACTTTGTATCATATGAGCCTGAGAGAGCTTGGCTTTAAAGCCCGGACTTGTGTACTGAAAACCTCTGTCGCTGTGAAATATCGGTGTTGCCGTCGGATTTTCCGAAACAGCTATATCGAATGTCTTAAAAACTAATTCATTATTGTTTCTATGTCCGATTACATATGATACTATTCTCCTGTCATATAAATCTATTATTGCGCTTAAATATGCTTTTTCATTAGTCCCATATTTAAATTCCGTAACATCGGTAAGCCATTTTTGGTTTGGTTCGGCAGCTGTAAAATCTCTGTTTAATATATTTTCGGCAGCTTGCTCTTTGGGCGAACGTATCGTGCAGGAATGGGTTTTTCGTCTGATGACGGAAGAAAGTCCCAGTGTCCGCATAATTCTGCGAATACGCTTATGATTGTACTGTTTATCATATTTACGATTGATATGTATTTTCATCATTTTTGTGCCGAATACACCGTTATGTTCATTATACATATCGGTTATTCTTTCCGCTAATTGCTCATTTTCCATTTGCCTTTTGCTTGGTTTGCGTTTTAACCATTTATAATATGAAGAACGATTGACCTTAAGCAGCCGGCACAGCCAATTTACAGGATAGCCGTATTCACCATGACATTCTTGTATGGTAATATATCGGTTTTCAAGCCTTACTCCGCTTAATGTCGCCTCCTTTCTATCTCTGCCAATTTTTTTAAGACATTTACCTCCATCTCCAACCGCATCTTTTCAGATTCAAGCATCTTGTTTTGTGCTTTAAGTCTGTCAATTTCTGATATTTCCGCTTCCGGCTTTGCCTTTCCTCTGCGGTCAACAAGACCGTCAATGCCTTTTTCTTCATATTTCTTTACCCAAAGGTATATTTGCTGATATGTAACATTGAATTTTTCCATAGTCAGCCTATAGTCTTTG
>JAJBVU010000126.1 GCA_020859645.1 Eubacterium sp.
ATTTTTATTTTAAATTCATTAAAAAAAGCTTGATTTTAAAAAAGATTGTGATATAATCACCTTATGGCTATGGGTAGTATCCCCAAAGAGGGGAGCTGCACCTCGGATCTTTTTTATTATTTATATAATGAAAGCAGTACCTCGTTTTATAAGGGGATTGCATTTTAAAAATTATTTTTTTCCGAAGCTTTTATCCACAGCTAAATATTAAAATATTTAGGAGAAAATCAATGAAAATTACAACAGAATATTTCAAAAGGGCAAAGGCGGAGGGCAACAAGCTTACTATGCTTACAGCCTATGACTACACCACCGCAAGTCTTGTTGACGCAGCGGGAATTGAATCCATTTTAGTAGGGGACTCTTTGGGCAACACCATTTTGGGCTATGACTCAACCATTCCCGTAACAATGGAGGATATGATTCACCACACAAGGGCAGTTTCAAGAGGGGCTAAAAACGCCCTTGTTATAGCAGATATGCCCTTTATGAGCTATCACGTTTCAATCGAGCAGAGCTGTATAAACGCCGGAAGGCTTATTAAAGAGGGCGGAGCGGCAGCCGTTAAGCTTGAAGGGGGAACGGAATTTGCAGACACAATTAAAGCCATTGTAAGATGTCAAATTCCCGTTTGCGGTCATATAGGCTTAACACCCCAGTCAATAAATGCTTTCGGCGGCTTTAAGGTTCAGGGAAAGACTGCGGAAGCCATTAAAAAGCTTATGGAGGACGCAAAGGCTCTTGAAGAAGCAGGGGTTTTCGCCGCTGTTGTTGAGGGCGTGCCTGCAAAGGTGGGCAAAATGATTTCCGAAAGCGTTTCATACCCGGTAATCGGTATAGGCGCAGGAAAGGACTGCGACGGACAGGTTCTTGTATATCAGGATATGTTGGGAATGTACCCCGATTTTAAGCCTAAGTTTGTAAAGCAGTTTGCTCAGGTGGGAAAGGTTATGACAGACGCCTTTAAGGCATATTCCGATGAGGTTAAAAGCGGAGCCTTCCCGGCTGAGGAACACACATATAAAATTAAAGACGAAGAAATAGAAAAGCTTTATTAAAAAGAGGGCAAATCAATGAAAATTTTAAAAACAGTTAAAGAGGTTAAGGAAGAGGTTAAAGGCTGGAAGAAGCAGGGACTTCAAATAGGGCTTGTTCCCACAATGGGCTGGCTTCACGAGGGTCACTTAAGCCTTATTAAAAACGCAAGAGAAAACAATGACAGGGTTGCCGTTAGTATTTTCGTAAATCCTATGCAGTTCGGTCCCGACGAGGACTTTGACAGCTACCCAAGAGATTTGGAAAGAGACGCAAAGCTTTGTGAGGAAGCGGGGGTTGACCTGATTTTCGCTCCCCAGCCCGAGGAAATGTATCCCAACGGCTTCTGCTCATATGTGGATATGAACGGTCTTACAGGGGGCTTATGCGGAAAGAGCCGCCCCATTCACTTCAGAGGGGTTCAGACCGTTGTAAACAAGCTTTTCAACATAGTTACCCCCGACAACGCCTATTTCGGCGAAAAGGACGCTCAGCAGCTTGCTGTTATAAAGCGTATGGTTTTGGATTTGAATATGAATGTTAAAATCTGCGGCTGTCCCATAATAAGAGAAGAGGACGGACTTGCAAAAAGCTCAAGAAATTCATATTTAAGCCCCGAAGAGAGGGCTCTTGCTCCCATTATAAACAAGGCTATGACAGCCGGTAAGGAAATGATTTTAAAGGGCGAAAGAGACTCGGCAAAGGTAATCAAGGCGATCTCCGACATTATTTTAAGCGTGGGCGTAACCAAAATCGACTATGTAAGCATTGTAGACAGTCTGACCTTAGAGCCTGTTGAAAAAATAGAAAGAGATATTTTATGTGCCTGTGCCGTATATATGGGCACTTCCGCAAGGCTTATAGACAATTTCAGCCTTGAAATTAAGGGGTGATTTTTATGACACTGACAATGTTAAAGGGAAAAATTCACAGGGCAACAGTTGTTCAGGCGGAGCTTGACTATGTGGGCAGCATAACCGTTGACCCCCTGCTTTGCGATGCGGCAGGTATTCTGGAATATGAAAAGGTTCATATTGTGGATATTGACAACGGCGAAAGGTTTGAAACCTATGTTATTTACGGCGATGAGGGCAGCGGTATGATCTGCTTAAACGGCGCCGCCGCAAGAAAGGTTTCCGTTAAGGATAAAATCATTATTATGGCGTATGCGTCTATGTCTGCCGAAGAGGCAAAAACCCATAAGCCCAAGGTTGTTTTTGTAAATGATGACAACAGCATAAAGTCTGTTTCACGCTATGAAAAGCACGGAAAGCTGACTATGTAAATTTTGAAGATATAAAAAGCGGAAGTCATAATGGCTTCCGCTTTTGCGTTTTAGTCCATAGGTCCGTCATAGGGTTCAAACTGACCGGGGAAAAGTGTATCCTCAACAATTTGAGCGCAGTCAACAACACAGCCTCTGCAGCTTCTGAGACGGTCGGTTATGCCGTCTGTTCCTCTTAATTTATTGCACATAATAGAGGAATTTTTTTCTTTAAATTTATCAGCCATTTCTCTGCCCAAAGCGAAGGTAGCAAGCTTTGTTTTTGGGGCTTCGAGATCGGCGTCGCTGTTTTTAAGCCCTGCCAGCATAATCATAGCGCAGACGCTTCCGCAGGTTTCGTGCATACCGGCAATACCCAAGCCGTAGCCCTCAGCGGCACGGAAAGCCGTTTTTTCGTCCATTCCCAAAAGGTCGCAGTAGGCGCAGACAACGGACTGAGCGCAGTTATAGCCGCTTGCGTGATTGTTATAAGCAACAGATACTCTGCTTTTTTCCATAATAAAACCTTCTTTCGTAAGTATGTATGTAGATTTTTTTTATTTCTATATTTAATATTAGCATAATTTTTTGTCTTTTTCAATATATTTATAAGAGAAAAATATATTCTCGGAGGGTATATGAAGAAGATTATATTTGCTCTGATTTTATGTTTGGGGCTTTGCGGCTGTTTGACAAAGGGGGAACAGCTTTCGGACTATGACAGAATAAACAAGACCTTAAGCGAAATGGATGGCTACAGCGCAGTTTGTGAGGTTACCGTCCGCACAAACAAGGGCGAAACGGAATACGTGACAGAGGTTAAGGCGGAGCGAAGCGGAAAATATAAATTAACGGGAATTGAGCCTGAGGATGTTAAGAACGTTGAGATTTTATTTGACGGAAATATGATTTGGTTGTATAATCCAAATATAGAGAATAAGCTTCAGGTAGCCGCCAAAGACAGCGATATGAGACGGGAGCTGATTTTGTTTACGTTTTTGAAAAACGAAAGCAGAGGAAGCGAGGAAAGTACTGTAGCCGCAGCGGCGGCAGGGGAGGAAAAGTATATTACTCTTGAAGCGGAAATTCCCGGAGGAGACACAAACTATTCAAGGGAAGAGCTTTTTGTTGAAATAAAGAAGGGCGAGCCTAAGCGGCTTGTGATTTATGACAAAAACGGAGAGGAATATTTAACCGCAGAATTTTCGGAGTTTGAATATAACCCGAAATTTGACCAAAGTGAGTTTATAACCTCCGCAGGGGCTCAAAAGGAGAGTTAAAAAATGAATGAATACCAAAGAGTTGCGGCTTTTATCAATCTTGACAGGCTTGCGGCAAATATAAGAAACATAAAGAAGGCTGTGGGAGACAAAAAGGTTCTTGCGGTGGTTAAAGCGGACGCCTACGGTCACGGAGCGGTTGAAGCGGCTAAGGTGTGCCTTTTTAACGGGGCTGAATATCTTGCTGTGGCTAACTCCGATGAGGGCTTGAGCCTTCGAAAAAACAACATAATGGAGCCTGTTTTGATTTTGGGCTATACCGTCAGCGGAAACTTAAGAGCCGTTATTGAAAACGATATCACTCAGACTGTCTTTTCCTATGAAATGGCTGAGGAAATTTCACAGGCGGCTGTCAGTCTGGGAAAGGTCTGCAGGGTACATATTAAAATAGATTCGGGTATGGGCAGACTGGGCTTTCTGCCCTCCGAAGAAAGCATTGAGGAAATTATTAAAATAAGCAAAATGAAAGGTATTTTTGTTGAAGGGATTTTTACTCATTTTGCTGAAGCGGATTCGGCAGACAAAAGCTATACAGAGCTTCAGGCAAAGCGTTTTAAATATATGTGCGGCGGTCTTGAAGAAAGAGGGCTTAAGCTTTTGAAGCACTGCGCCAACTCAGCGGCAATATTGGATATGCCGGAGCTTCGGCTTGATATGGTCAGAGCCGGAATTATACTTTACGGCTATTATCCCTCAGGCGAGGTTAAGAAAACAATAGAGATTAAGCCCGTTATGAGCCTTAAAACCCACATAAGCTATGTTAAAAAGCTTAAAGCCGGTTCATTTATAAGCTACGGAAGAACCTACGCCGTAAAAGAGGATATGACTGTAGCCACTGTTCCGGTGGGGTATGCCGACGGCTATATGAGAGCCTTTTCAAATAAGGCTTCCGTTATTGTTAAGGGAAAAGCTGCTCCCGTTGTGGGAAGAATTTGCATGGATCAGTTTATGATAGATATAAGCCGAATAGACGGTGTGGAAATGGGGGACGAGGTTATTCTTTTGGGTGAGGATAAGGGGCTTTCCATAGACGCTGACAAATTGGCAGAGCTTGGGGGAACAATCAGCTATGAGATTTTGTGTGCAGTGGGGAAGAGAGTGCCGAGGGTTTATATTAAGGACGGCAAGGCGATTAAGACCGTTAATTATATGGAAATGGCACTGTAAAGACTGACTGATAGGAAAGGCGAGCTTGTTGCAATAATCAACTTTGCAAAAATGGAAACCGCCCACCTCTCAGCCGCTTTCGGCGGCAGCCGGAACCCGAAAGAGTTCGGGACGCAACCGTGAATTTTTTTCAAAGAAAAAATCACGGTTGGCGGCTTTTGCCGTAGGCAAAAGTTCTGAACACCCTCAAGGGGAGGCTTGGTGGAATCCGAAAGAGATTGTATAAAATTTACACCCGAGGGCAATAATAGCTTTACAAAGGATATTATTGTGTAAACAGGGGTGATTTTTGTGATAGTTAAGCGAGGAGACATTTTTTATGCAGACTTAAGCCCTGTGGTGGGGTCTGAACAGGGGGGCATAAGACCTGTTTTGGTGGTTCAAAACGATATAGGAAACAGATATTCACCGACGGTTATTATAGCCGCCGTTACATCTCAGATAAACAAGGCTAAAATGCCCACTCATATTGAGGTTGACGCTAAAAAATACGCTCTTATAAAGGACTCAGTTGTGCTTTTGGAGCAGATAAGAACAATTGACAAAAAGCGTCTCAGAGAAAAAATAGGGCATTTTGACAGGGAGCTTATGGCAAGAGTTGACAAGGCTCTTTTAATAAGTCTTGGTTTATAAAGCTGTTGACATTTTAAGAGATTTTTGTTATCTTATTATGGTAGAAACCGGATTACATAAGACCTTGGAGGATTTAACATGAAAAAAGACAATTCACTTTTAAAAACTGCCTTAATCGGTATAATCGGCGCTGTTATTATTGTGGCGGCGGTTGTTGCTCTGCTTGTTGTCAATAAGGATTCGAACAAGACTGCTGTTGAGCCTTTGACAAAGTACACCGTAGGCACTGATCAGGACGAAAATGTTTCGGATAACGAAACAGCCAACAAATATCTCATTTTTGAAGATGAGCAAGGGGAAAAGTATACCCTCTACGGAGAGGACTATATGGCTAATCTTGCGGAGGACAGATTTATAATAGTAAACGGCAGTGAGCTTTCATTTTTTGCAGAGGGCGAAGAGCTTCACCTTTCAGACAATGTTATTTCATGCACACTTTCAAACGACGGCAGTGTTGCTGCTTTTGTTGTGCCTACTTCCGGCGATAAGGCATATGTGGGCACTCTCTATACCTACAACACTGTAACAGGCGAATCACAAAAAATTAACGATAATATTTTTGTAAGCACTTCAAACAGAATACAGCTTTCACCAAGCGGCGACGCAGTAGCGTATACTGCAAACTATGACGAAGAGGAGCTTACATACGACTGCTGTATTTATAAAGACGGAAAAGAAGAGATTTTCGGTCAGAACAGAGATATTTTAGCTCTTTCGGACAATGCCGATTATATTTATTATAATATAGAGGATCCCGACAGCTATTCGAGCATTTTTGCGGTTTATACAGATAAAAACGGAGAGGTTATACTTTCCGACGCCTTCTATAACAGGTTCTATCTTAATCTTGACTACTCTGAATGTGTTTATTATATGGGCAAGGCAAGCAAGGACAGCGATGAGCCGGAGGCTCTTTATATAAGCCGAAATGGCTCAGAGGGCGAGCTTTATCTTGAAAACGGCGAGGATCTCGATGTTTCGTCATTGGTTTCTCACGTAAACAGCGTTCTCAATGTTGACAGCTTTTAAGGGGTGCGTTCCCTGCCGAATGTTTGAGGAAGCGAATACATTTTGATTGCTTTGAAAAAGTTTACAAATAT
>JAJBVU010000121.1 GCA_020859645.1 Eubacterium sp.
CCCCTAGGCAAGTATTGACGTACTTGCCTTTCTTTATTTATGTTATACACTCAATACAATAGAAATTCAAGTCTTTTAAGAAAAAATTTTCAGCATAAAAGCAAAAAAAGTGTTGTCATAATTTCGTTTTTGTATTACAATATAAATAACTGTTTAAAGAATTAAAAACAAAAACGAGTTGACAAACGGAGGGTTAAATATGAAATATCTGAATTTTTCCGTCACAGAGCCGGAATTTAAAGACACTATATATTCAGTAAAGGAATTCGGCGCAAAAGGCGACGGCTTTACAAACAACACCGAAGCAATTAATAACGCCATAACTCACGCCTCCGAAAACGGCGGCGGCGTTGTAACCGTTCCCAGAGGAATTTTCTTTACGGGTCCTATAACACTTAAAAACGATGTAAACCTTCACCTTCAGGCAGGTGCCGTTTTGCTGTTTTCTTCAAATGTAGACGACTATCCCCTTGTTATGGTGAATTATGAGGGTTCTCAGGCTTACCGCTGTACTTCCCCCATTAATGCAAAGGGCGCAACCAACATTGCCATAACCGGCAAGGGCGTTATAAACGGCTCAGGCGACCCCTGGAGACCCGTTAAAAAATTTAAGGTTCCCGACAGACGTTGGCGCAAGCTTATTTCCTCAGGCGGTGCTATAAATGTTCTTAACGGCGGTGAGGAGACATGGTGGCCTACGGAAAGAGCAAGAATAGGTCATGACCTTTTGAGTGCATACGGTCCTAATCTTAAAGACTATGACACCTGCTATGAGTGCAGAGACTTTTTAAGACCATGTCTTGTTTATTTTGAGGACTGCCATAACATTCTTATTAAGAATGTTACATTTAAAAATTCGCCTGCTTGGAGTATCCACCCCTTCCTTTGCGACAATATAACCGTTAAGGATATTATCGTCAGCAATCTTGACACAGCCCAGAACTCCGACGGTATCGATATCGACTGCTGTCACAACGTTAAAATTCTTGACTCTACCTTTGACGTAGGCGATGACGGAATTTGTATGAAGTCGGGCAAAAACGAAGAGGGCAGAGCCAGAGGAATCCCCACATTTAATGTTTATATAAACAACTGCACCGTTTTCCACGGTCACGGCGGCTTTGTTTTGGGCAGCGAAATGAGCGGCGGACTTCACAATATCGAAATTTCGGAATGCACCTTCATCACCACCGACTGCGGCGTTAAGCTTAAGAGCTGCATAGGCAGAGGGGGAGTTATCGAAAATATTTACATACACGGTATTAATATGATGCACCTTCCCAAAGAGGCTATTGTGTTTACTACAGGCTATGACATTGACTCTCACGAGGGTCAGGAGGTTTCTGAGGAGGAAATTCCCGAGTTCAGAAATGTTATTGTTGAAAATATTACCTGTACTCACTGCGTAACTCCTATTTCTATTGTAGGACTTAAGGAAAGACCCATTCACGATATTACACTTAAGAATATCCGCATAGCTTCGAGACAGCTTGAAAAGGTTTATAAGTATGCCGAAAATATTAAGGAGCAGAATGTTGTTATAACAGAGCTTTTGGGAGAACATTATTAATGAGCCGCTGATTGACGGGCTTATTGCTTTCTAAATTTTTTTAAAACTCTTTTAAAATTTTTCAGACTTTGCGTTTATAAAGGCGTATATATATTTGAAAAAAGAAAAAAAGAAAAAACACAGATTAGAACCTCTTAACCGAGGTTTTAATTTGAAGAATGTTTAGCACTCACAAAGTGAGAGTGCTGATAAATTTTAAAGGAGTGATAAATATGTTATGTCAGAAATGTAATCACAACAATGCAACAGTTCACTATGAACAGAATATAAACGGAAAGGTAACTAAGCTTGACCTTTGCCCCGAATGTGCAAAAGAAATGAACATAGGTATGCCCCAGCTTTCAACAGGCTTTTCAAGCATATTCGATAACTTCAGCTTCGGCTCGCTTTTCGGAGAAATGCCCTCTATTTCAAGCTTCTTCGATACTCCGTCCCAAATTGCTTCTACAAGCTGCACAGGCTGTCACACAAGCTTAGGTGAGCTTAGCAATTCAAGCTTTTTGGGCTGTCCCGACTGCTACAGTGCTTTTGAAAGCCTTATCGAAAATACCTTGGGCAGATGTCAGAAGGGCATCCGCCACACAGGCAAGAGACCTAACCGTTTGGGCGGACGCTCAAAAACAGAGGAAAGCAGCTCAGAAGCAAACAAGAGCAATAAGCCTATGACAGAGGTTGAAAAGCTGAGAGCAGAGCTTAAAGAGGCAGTTAAGGCCGAAAACTATGAAAAAGCAGCAGAACTGAGAGACAAAATTAAGGAGCTGGAGCAATAAAATGAACAATATGGTAATTTCAACACGAATAAGGCTTGCACGAAACCTAAACGGCTTCAGCTTCCCTCACAAGCTTAACCCCAAGGACGCTGAGGAAATAACATCAAGGGTTCAAAACGCCCTTGCACCCATTATAAAGGATTTCACCCTTGTTAAAATGTCCGATGTGGATAATGTAACAAAGCAGATGCTTGCGGAAAACGGAACAATCAGCCCCGATGCGGCGAATAATAAGCTTTGCAGGGTTTTTATTCAAAAGGACGGGGGAGCGGAAATCACCGTCAACGAAGAGGATCATGTCCGTATACAGACCCTTCGCAATGACGATAATATAGATGCAGCCTTTGAGCTTGCAAACAGGCTTGACGATCTTCTTGACGAAAGCTTAAGCTTTGCCTTCAGCGATAAATACGGATATTTAACGGCTTGTCTTACAAACACAGGCACGGGAATGAGGGCTTCATATATGCTCCACCTGCCTATGCTTGAAAAAACGAAGCAGATTAAGGCTCTTGAGAGCGAAATAGGGCGTTTCGGAATGGTTATAAGAGGATCGCACGGTGAGGGCAGCGAAGCGGTGGGCAGTCTCTATCAGCTTTCAAACCAGGTCACATTAGGCAAGTCCGAAAGAGAAATAATAAACGATTTAAACAACATTATGAAGCAGATTACCGCAAAGGAAGCAGCTTTAAGAGAAAAGGTTAAGGGCGATGCAGCCTTTGAAGATGTGATTTTCAGAAGTCTGGGCATATTGAAATACTGCAAAACCATATCGGCTAAGGAAGCTATGGAACATCTTTCCAATGTAAAAATGGGCATAGAAAGCGGTATAATAAAAGACAAAGATGATAATATTTATAATATAATGACAGATATTCAGCCGTCGGTAATTAAAAAGAAAGAGGGTCAGACCCTGAGCAACGCAGAAATTTGTAAAAAGCGTGCCGAATATCTGAATAATAAACTGTAAAGGAGGCTACATACCATGCAGGTTAGACTTTCACAGAAATCAACAGAGGTTATAAACAGAGCGATGGAGATTTCCGCCGAAATGGGTCACAACTATGTGGGAACGGAGCATATTCTTTTCGCTCTCGCAGATGTTCAGGACTCTACAGCGGAGGAAGCCATATCGGCTCAGGGCATAACCCCCGAGGATATTGAAAATAAAATTGAGGAGCTTACAGGCAGAGGAGAAGCCTTGGCTCAGAAAAATACAATAAATTCATTTACACCCAGAGCAAAGAGGGTTCTTCAGCTTGCCGGACAGGAGGCTGTCTATTCGGGACAGCAGATTGTAGGAACGGAGCATCTTCTTTTGGCTCTTATTAAAGACAGCGGTCAAAGCTATGACCAAAGCGTGGCTTACCGTGTTTTGGAAGCCTTGGGAGTAAGCCCCGAAAGGCTTTTAAACGATTTGCTTTCAGAGCTGGGCTTTGACGAAGAAGGGGAGTATGACGGAAACAGTCCTTCGGGCGCAGGAAAGACCTCAAAGGGAAAGTCAAATACTCCTACCCTTGACAAATTCGGCAGAGATTTAACAGCTATGGCGGCAGACAACAAGTTCGACCCCATTGTAGGCAGAGAAAAAGAGGTTTCAAGAGTTATTCAGATTTTGAGCAGAAGAACCAAAAACAACCCCTGTCTTATAGGCGACCCCGGCGTAGGCAAAACAGCCATTGCGGAGGGGCTTGCCCAGGACATAGCTTCCGGCAATGTTCCGGAGGTTTTGAAGGATAAGAGAGTTGTGGCTATGGACTTGGCTTCTATGGTTGCAGGCACAAAGTTCAGAGGTGAGTTTGAAGAGAGAATTAAAAAGACAATTGACGAGGTAATTAAAGCCGGAAACGTTATTCTCTTTATTGATGAGCTTCACACAATAATCGGCGCCGGCGGAGCGGAAGGCTCTATGGACGCCTCAAATATTTTGAAGCCCTCTCTTGCAAGGGGCGAAATGCAGGTTATAGGCGCAACAACCCTTAACGAATACAGAAAATATATTGAGAAGGACGCAGCCCTTGAAAGACGTTTTCAGCCCGTTATGGTAGACGAACCCTCACAGGACGAAGCCATTAAAATGCTTTTCGGACTCAGAGACAAGTATGAGGCTCACCACAATGTAAAGATAACCGATGATGCTATTGAAGCCGCAGTTAAGCTTTCGTCACGTTATATTACAGACCGTTTTCTTCCCGACAAGGCAATAGACGTTATCGATGAAGCCGCTTCTAAGGTAAGGCTTTTGACATACACCGCACCTCCCGAGGTGAAGGAGCTTAAAGAGCGGCTTGAAATTCTTTCAAAAGAAAAGGAAGCAGCCGTTAAAAGCGAAGCCTATGAAAAGGCAGGTCAGATAAAGAAGGAACAGGACGAACTTAAGGAAAAGCTGACTGCTCTTGAAGATAAATGGAAGGCTGAAAACAGCGAAAAGGTTATGGAGGTAACCCCCGACACAGTAGCCGAAATTATAGGCGGCTGGACAGGTATTCCCGTAAGCAAGCTTCGTCAGGAGGAGGGAGAACGTCTCCGCAATATGGAGCAGATCCTTCACAGCAGAGTAATCGGTCAGAATGAAGCTGTTACCGCAATTTCAAAGGCTATCAGAAGAAGCAGAGTAGGGCTTTCAGACCCCAAGCGTCCCATAGGCTCATTCCTTTTCTTAGGTCCCACAGGTGTAGGCAAAACGGAGCTTTCAAAGGCTCTTGCAGAGGTTCTTTTCGGTGACGAAAACGCCGTCATTCGTCTCGATATGAGTGAATATATGGAGAAACACACAGTCTCAAAGCTTATTGGCTCACCTCCGGGATATGTGGGCTATGAGGAAGGCGGTCAGCTTTCCGAAAAGGTCAGAAGAAATCCCTATTCGGTTATTCTTTTTGACGAAATAGAAAAGGCTCATCCCGATGTTTTCAACATTCTTCTTCAGGTTCTCGACGACGGACACATAACCGACAGCCAGGGCAGAAAAATCGACTTTAAGAACACCGTTATTATAATGACCTCAAACGCAGGAGCAAAGAATATTACTGCTCCCAAGAGCTTGGGCTTTGCTGCAGGCTCAGCCGACGGTGACAATACTGCCGACTATGAAAAAATGAAATCCCTTGTTATGGGAGAGGTTAAGAAGATATTCCGTCCGGAGTTTATAAACAGAATTGACGATATTATCGTTTTCCAAATGCTTACAAAGGACGAAATTAAGCAGATTGCCGCTCTTATGATAAAAGAGGTTAAGACGAGAATTAAAACAAATATGGGCATTGACCTGACGCTGACAGACGCAGCCCTTGATAAGATTGCGGAAACAGGCTATGACAAGGTTTACGGCGCAAGACCCTTAAGACGAACAATTCAGACCGATATTGAGGATCTTCTGGCGGATAAAATTCTTGAAGGCTCAGTTAAAGAAAACTCTGCAGCCACAGTGGATTATAATGACAACGCCTATGTAATCTCATAAACAAAGTATATCATTATATCACCCACATAAAAAGGCTTTGGCGGAGGGTTAATTCGCCGAAGCCTTTTGATATTGAATTATTATGTTTAAAACCTTTATTCGTTGTTATTTATAGGAACAATATCCAAGGTATAACCCAAAGGGTATAATACCTTGAAAAGCGTATCTATTTGAGGTGCTGTTTTAAGTGTTTCTATTCGTGCAATAGATGGTTGTTTAACACCGCTTAATTCCGCAAGCTTTCGCTGTGATATGCCCTTGGCTTCTCTTGCTTCAATCATTTTGCCTATAAGCCTTGCATTAAAAAGTATTTCGTCTCTTTCCTCTTTGGATACTCTTTCTTCATCCGCCATATATTCAGCAAATGTATTTACATCTTTCATAAATCATCATTCCTTTCCAAAAAATCCTTTAAATTGTTTTTAGCTTTATTAATTTCTTTTTTAGGAGCTTTTTGAGATTTTTTTATATAGTAATGAAGCAATACAAAAGTATTGTCTTTCCAATAAAAGAAAAATATTCTGTTAGATAATGGTCTGAGTTCCCAAATATCTCCGTCAATGTGTTTTACTATAGGTTCACCTATTCTTGTACCGTATTCACTTAAAACAGATATATAGGCTAATAT
>JAJBVU010000149.1 GCA_020859645.1 Eubacterium sp.
GTATTCCAGCAGTTTATTGTAACACTGATGTGTATCCTGACTATCTTGCCCTTTATAATCAAACGGGGTATTACCATAAAACTATATCTACAGCAGTATGCTTTTACCAATATGACATAGTTTTTGATAAAATAGATGGTATATATAATGCAATATATTATGGGGAAAAACAACTTCTCAATTATTACAAAGAGCGTTTTAGAGGTGTAAAGTTTTTTATTTCACCTGATTACTCTATGTTTGGAGATATTGATATGGCTGGAAACCTAAATCAGCTAAAAAAATCTAGAATTGTTTCTCTATGGCTTTCTAATGAACTTGGAGCAATAGTAATTCCTAATCTTTCGTATGTTTCGGAAAATGATTTTGATATATATTTTTCCGGCTTAGAAAAATGTTCTGTAGTAGCTATTAGTTTAAAAAGCCATGTGCGACATGCAAGTGAAAGAAGATTAACAGTTTCAGCTGTAAAATATGCCGTTCAGCATCTGCCGCTGAAAGCAATCGTAGTGTATTCTGCTTGTGGAAATGATAGAACCGTCTATTCTGTTCTAAAGTATGCAATGGATAATAATGTCAAGATTATTATTCCGAACAACTCCCTTCGTGAAGTAAATAGGAAGAGGTGCTGTTCATGAGCAGTGGTGGTTACAGTGGAGTGACATACGGTAATCAACTGAGTCTTGAAAATCAGGAAGCTGAGGTAACAGCTAAGAAAAATGAAGCTGAAGTACAAGAACGTATTCAATTTCTTAAAAATGAACTTCCAAAAACCTCACCTATACATATCCCAGAAAACGCTACTATAAAAGATCAGCAGAAAAGAGGCTATCAGCAAGTAAAATATGAATGGACAAGCAAAGATGGATATAAATATCTAAGCCGTTGGCATACTCATACACCCGGTGCTCCTAATTATAGCCAAAATACATGGGTAGTTGAAAGAAAGAAGCCCGGCATTGGATATGGTAAAACACCTCGAGGTCCTGTAGAAGAAGTTATGGTTGGAAAAAATATATGGATAAAAAAGAGCGAATGGAAAAAAGCAATAGCAGCAAGAAAATCCGGAAATGCAACAAAACAACAAAAGGAGTGGCTTGATAATGGACACTGGAAAGTTTAAAAATAATATTAAATTTTATAACGGTTATGAAGATGAACCGGAAATAACTTTAGAAATTATTGAAAATCCACAGTACAATATTCATATCTGGGACGGAAATTTCACATTTATTTTTGGTAATCCTAATTTAGATGGTAATGGGTGGAAGGGTTTTACTCGTGATTATAATCAAATGGAAAATGTTTTCGGCGGTGACGATGAATATTTATTAAATGACATCAAAGAATATTTAGACGATCTGCTCGCTTATTCCAATAAAACATTTGAAAATAGAGAAACCAAAGAATGTTATAAACTTATATGTGATTTTCTCGAATTTGCATTAAAAAACGGTTATCACATCCTCATTCGGATATTCTGATTTTTAAACAAGTTGATTTGTATTCAGCGGAAGTTTGATGCCTCCGCTGAATTTTTTGTATCACTCAACACCCAATGCCTTAAATACTGCCTCTTGGGGAGTAGAATAGAACATAAGGCTGAAGGCAGCCATAAGCTCATAAGGCACTGCCTTTAAGTCGGGTGCAGACGTAATAGGCAGCAGCACTCTCTTTGCTCCGCTGTCCAAGCAGACCTGAAGCACGTTTGCAAGCTCACTTACTTTAATAAGTGTGCCGCTTATGCTTATTTCTCCCAAAACCGCCAAGCTGCTCAGTGCCGGCTTATTAAGTGCGGCGGAGCATATGGCAATAAGCGTCGGCAAGGCTAAGCTTTTGGTCATTCCTATGCCCTGCAGATCCTGATAGTTTATAATATAGTCTTTTGTTGTGGTACTGATTTTTCCCGAAATTTCGTTGCTGTTTGCTTTCAGATAGTTGAAGGCTGTGTTTGCGGCTTCCTTTGCGTCTCTGTCTGTGCCTATGCCTGTTCGCTCAAACTTGCCGCTTCCGGGCAGCACCTGTGTTTCCAAACGGTAAACGCCCACCATACCTGTTTTACTTTGCGAAACCGTATAGATATGTCCCGGCTTGCTCAGCCCTTCCGGAATCAGCATGCCGCTGCCGTGTTCAGGCACTGAAACATAGGTTTCTTCAAAGCTTTCGTTGTCTATGTAAGAAAAGTTTACATCATAAAATTCCATACCGCCTATTTTTTTAAGCTGCTCCTTTACTCTTCGGCGAAGCTCAAGAGAAATTTCGAGTATTTCCCTGATTTCCTCCTTTGTCACTTCTCCGTCGGGATATATAAGCTTCACAAAGGCTGAAATCATTTTGCGGACAGCTGTTGTGTCACGCTGATTTAAGTTGCTGCCGAAGCGGAAATATTTATCCGCTGCGTCTCCGAAATTTTCCTTCCTCATCTGTCTCATAAATTCAGACAGATAATCTGTAATAAAGCCGTAATCATCAGTAAAAAATTCGGGACGGTATTTTGGAATTTCCCACCCGGGAACATAGCAGTGCATACGGTCAAGAAAAGCCGTATCATAAGCCATAGCCGCCGGGAAAGGCTCAAACAAATGTGATGTCTTTTGAAGAACCTCAACGCTTTGATTTATGTTTCCCACAAAAACCATTGATGCGGATGCTGCCTTTTCCTCACGTCCTCTTGTAAAAGAGCCTGAGTTCATATAGTCCTTCATTATCTGAATACCGTCTTTGTCCTTAAAGGTTATGCCTGCCACCTCGTCAAAAGCCACGCAGTCCCACATACCCACAAGCCCTATTGTCTTACTTGCCATATTGTAAAACAGATTAGCAACAGTGGTCTGGCCGCCGGAGACAAGAATACTGTTAGGAGAAATTTCTTTATAAATATGAGATTTTCCTGTGCTTCTTGGACCTAACTCGCAAAGATTTAAATTATTCTCCACAAGCGGCAGCATACGTGCCAGAAGCAGCCACTTAACTCTGTCGTCAAGCTTTTCCGGCTCCATTCCCGTAGACCTAAGCAGCACGTCAATCCATTCATCCTTTGTAAATGCCTTTCTGCCGTTTTTAACCTCGTCCATATCAATATGAGGCATTTGTATAGGTGTCAGCTTACGAATACGAATAGGCGAAGTATTCTTTTTGTCCTCTTCAATAAACTCATACTCAAGCTGCAAAATACACCAAATACCGCCGCATAAAAGCCTGTCATATTTAGAGGGATAATCCGGGTGAATAGGAATATTCTTAAGCCCCAAATTCGAAAACTCCGCTTCATAGCGATCATCTTTTATATTTAAATGCACAGTTATCTTATCAATTACGGTATAGCTGCCCCTTTCACGAAGAACAGACAAAACCTTCTGTGCTTCGTCGGGACGAACAAAATTATCGGCTAAAATCCTCTTAACGTTGTTCACCCCTGCTTCAACAATTTCCTCATCGTCCGAGCTGCAATACTGCCCAAGCAAAAACTCCAACACATAAACAGGCACATTCGCCCCTTCTTTAATCCGCTTTGTCAAATCCTTTCTGACAATTCGTCCGTCAAAATACTGTCTCAGCTTCTGTTTTACCGCTGCCCGGCTGTCGTCTCTTTCCGAATATTCATCCATATAATTACCCTCCGCTTCAACCTTATAATAGCCGAATCCGGAACTTCCGGATTAATCCAAATTGTTCCGGATAATTCCGTTTTGTTCCGGATTTTCAATAGCCTGCTTTATTAAAGCCCGAATCCGAAATCATCCGCAAAGGCTATATCAACCGTAAATTCACGCCTTAATACTTCCAAATTTGTCTTTTCATCATATGCCACCAAATAATATTTTTGTGTCTTGTCATATTTTTTATTCTTAAACGAAAAACGCAGCTTAAATATACGCTTAGGGCTTTCCTTTTCTCTGTTGTCCGCCTTATATAAGCTCTCATTTGAAATCACATCTCCGTTTTCGGCAACAAAATAAACCCTGTAAGTGGCTTCCTTCACCACATCGCTTACCGCTTCCGACTGGAGAAAATCAAGGGACGTAATCAAATTTGTAATTTTGTTTGACAGGCTTATCAAAGTAATTTTTGCCGTTGTGGTTTCTCTGCGGCTTCTTTGTGTCTTAACCTTAATAAGAGGAATCAGCATTTCCTGGGGCGAACAGCCCCCGTGAACATAATTAAGCCCGGGGTCATTCGCCTTAAAAACATCAGCCCCCACAGGGCAGGAAACAACACGCCTGTCCCCGTTTTTCATCATCTGCCCCAGTTCAAAAGAAACAACACTTTTCTCCGAAATCTCATTTTCAGTCAGCATATACCGCCTTGCGCAAACGCCCTCACCGGCAGCATTGGGAATTTTATCCCCTTCCTTAAGCTTATTTCTTCTGTATAAAAAGCCGTGGTCAGCCGTCACAATAAAATGTGACCTGTTTGCACTTACGTTCAAGCGGCGGATAAGTGCTATTATTTCCTCAACAGCCTCTTCACAGGCATTAAAAACCTCGTTTTCCGTACTCCGCTTATCCCCTCTTGCGTCAATCTGATTATGATAGATATAAACAACGTCCTGACGTGTGAAAATCTGTCTAAGCTCCGCAGTATTCATTCCCTTTATGTCGTCATACTGCACACAGCGGCTTGCTTTTTTATATTTCTGCAAAACAGCCTCTCTCTGCTCTGTTTTGTCGGTCTTCTGGCCGTCAACCGTTACGGAATAATCACCGTCAAGCTCAATATTTCTGTGGGGCAGCAAAGCCGCCATACCGTACTCCGTAACAGAAGGCAAAACCCCTGCCGCAGCACTTATCTCGGCAGTACACTTTTCGTCCTCCTGAAGCCTTTCAAACAACTCAAGCCCCACCTCATAGCGCAAAGCATCGGAAATAATAACAACAGTCTGATCCTTCGCAAACTCAACATTTCGTGCATAAAAATCAACCTGTTTTTCAATTTCAAGGCTGTCCCCCTGTTCGGCTAAAAGCTGAGACCAGTTTGTGCAGACCTTCGCCAAAAATTCATTGGCATATATATTTTCAATCAGCTGCTTAAGCTTGTCAAAGCCCTCGCAGTCCTCCAATTTATCTAAATAATAATAAAAATATCGATACCAGCGGTCAGTCAAACACAGCGAACCTGTGTAAGCCTCAGCCATTTTTTCAATTCTGTCATAGGGAAGATATTTTGCACAGGACGCAACAATAATATGCCAGGCATTTTCAATAGCAAAATACTCCGCCTTGCGTTGTTTGCCGAAATGCTGACGGCTTCGTATTTTCACAAGCTGGGGAATATTAACCTCCCCCAGCTTCGCCCCTATGTCTTCAAGCTCAAGCCGCTCCGCCGCCCACTTTATAAGCAGGCTGTCAATTCCGGCAAAAATCCCGCAGGAAACAAGGGCTTCAAGGGGCAGCTTTGAAAGTTCCTCCTCGCCCTTCAAACTATAATAAATCTGCTCCGAAAGCAGGTCGAAATCCTCACCGTAAAGTGAGCTGTTCATAAGATTATCCAAAAAGACGGTTATATTTCCCGACTTAAAGCTGAGAAAAGACCGCCAAGCCGAAGGAATTTCAGTCTCAACGGCTCTGTCAAAATATGTAACAAACATACACATTGTCAGCTTTTCAAGTGTGGGGTTTTCGTCCGCATAACCGAAATTATCGGAAACCTGCCGCCAAAAAGCTTCAGAAAGCCCGTACTTTTCAAAGCTTTCCGAATAAGAATTGTCATCAAAGCCACCGCTTATCAAGATTTTTCTCATAACCTCTTCAAAGGAAGCTGTTTTGCACTTACAGAGAACACTCATAAGACCGATTTCAATTGTTTTTTGGTTGTAAACATCAAGCTCCAAATCATAAAAGCCTTTTGAATTTGTTTTGTTTTGGAAAAACTTTATATACCGCTGAATTACAGGCTTATAACGCTCGTCAATGCCCAAATCCAAGGTCAAAAGCGAAGCCCTGTCTGCGTAGAACTGCCCCGAATAGTAAACCGTATCTTCAAGGTGGTTATAGCGGACGTCGGGCTTAGCAAAGGGCGCATAAACCAAATAATTCCCCGTTGTGTCCACACACTCGAAAAAGTATTTTGTATAAAACTGATTGTCAGGCTCTAAATGATAAACCTTCGCATTCTCAAGGTCAAGCCCGTCCACGTCCTCGGCAAATGACCCGCCCTCGTCATACCAAAAAATCAGCCGCCGCTCCTCCCCGGCAAACTCACTGTTCAACTTGTCCGTAATCTGCTTCAAACTCATATCTGCCATAATCATTTTCCTCCACCCTTAGTTGACTTTGCCTTTTTGGGAAAATGTAAACTTAGTTTTTTGGAAACAGCTATAACTGCATCTTTTTCTTTTGTATCTTTCTTGAACTTGGGAATAAA
>JAJBVU010000280.1 GCA_020859645.1 Eubacterium sp.
AATAGTATTTGTCCATAATGTCTGTTATGTTTTCAAATTTTTCGTTCCCAACATGTTCTCTTATAACCTCCTTTGTATTTTCATATCGAAAAACCTCCCCGTTAAAAATCATTTCTACCATAATTTTTACCAGGGAGGTTTAGTTATATGCTATTTACACAATCTTATCCGAACCGTCGAAATAAAATAATACTATTTTTTACAACAGTTATATGCCATATATTTATCAAACAATTCTCACAGCTTCCCCTCGTCTATAAGATTTGCCGCAATATCAAGACTGCCGACGCAGTAGTCGATAGATTTCATAATATCTCTGTCAAAGGGAATCATATCTGGAATCGCCACAACCCTAATTCCGGCGTTTTGCCCTGCTTTTATTCCCGCCGGGCTGTCCTCGATTACTATGCAATCTTCACACTTAAGCCCCAGCATATCCGCTGCCTTAAGAAAAATATCCGGCGCCGGCTTCCCCTTTTCTACCATATCGCCGTAAACAAAAGCGTCAAAGCATTTTTTAACATCGGCCTTTTCAAAATAAAATTCCGCCAAGTCTCTGCCTGTAGATGTAGCCACCGCAGTCAATATATCTTTGTCTTTCGCAAAGGCAATCAACTCATTAAACCCCTTTTTAACAGGCACACCGAATTCTTTTACATAATCGGTTATAAATTCAGTCCTAATGTTCCTTGCCCCGTCATAGTCAAAATCCTCTCCGAATCTGTTCTTAAAAAGCCTGCGGCTATAGCTTCTTGCCGTTCCCTTAAAGCTGTTTATAAACTTCATATCGAGTTCAATTCCCAGTTCCTCTCCGCATTTAAGCCAACCCATAGTAGAAAGCCTCTCCGTATCAAAAACAACCCCGTCCATATCAAATATTATTCCTTTAACCATTTTGTCCTCCTCACTGCAATATATCATATATTTTCAAATAATAACACCTATCGAAATTGCCGCCGGAATGACTGCTGCCAAAATCAGCGGTATTGCTCCGTCATAATAGCCCAATGTGGTGTCAAGCTTATAATACAATATGTAGCATATAAGGCTGACCGCCGCCGCTGCAGCTGTAATTATAATAAAAACAACAACTGTGCATTTTGAGAAATGTCCATTTGCATACAATGCGTTCAGTTCCGAAAGCATCAAAACAGCCCAGCCCACTATCAAAAACAGCTCTGTTGTAACCTGACGTTTCAAAACAACAGAAGTCAGCCCGTACAAAATCAAATATGCGGCTATTCCGCCAACTAAAATATAACTTCCGACTATCAATCCTGTCTGAAGCTTCAAGGGATTACTCCCTTTTATAATTTCAGCTATGCCTGCCAAGCCGAAAACTAAGGCAGGAAGCAAAAGCCATCCACTCTTCATACCCTTAACCGATCCCGTCGGCTTAAAAGCCAAAAGCCACCACGCCAAATAAAACAAGCAGCAAATTATAAGCAAAACATTTCCGGTCAGCATCTGTTTTGTCTGCTCATCTAACCGATTTAACACTTTAATTTCCTCCCTTTTATATTCATTATCTTCTCTATAATTGATTATATCAAAGCAAGCTGTCAAAAGCAATATAATCAAAATCCTTTTAAGAAAACACATTTATCGGATTGATATCATACTCCTTTGGAAGTATCAGCCTGCAATTGCTTAACCATTTTAGATCTCAACAGCAAAAAATATTGTATTCTCACTTGGAATAACGGAAAAGCATTTTCTTAACTAAAAATACTGCGCCCGGCGGCGGCAATGAATTTTTGAGCTGCCGGGGTTGGATTTTTGGAGTAAATTATGCCGTAGGGCATAGTCTGCTCCGGTTCCAAGGGGATTGTGATAAGATTTGTGTGAATATCGGAATATATTTCCTGTGTTATTAATATGTAGGGGTTTACCTCGCACAGCGTAAATGTGTCCAAGCCGTAATATGAAGAATCGATTATGCCTATTGTGGGGTAGTTTTTGTTTATTTCGGTTCTTAAAGCATCTAATTCATAGGAAACCCCTTCTATGGGCATAACAGCGTATTCTCCGTTTAAATCTTTAAGGGACAGGCTTTTTTCCTTTACCAAGCGGTGGTTTTTTGCAACAGCGCAGCAAATAGGTGTTGTAATTTTTATCTTCTATTTGTTTTAAAGCTCTCTGTATACTTTGCTCAAAACCTTCATAGCTGTCGGCATATTTCACTTCAATTATAAATATAAAGCTGAAGCTTTTTTCTCTATATCTTCATTAGTTTCGATTCAAATCTCTTCAGATTCTTAAATTAAGTTTAACACACAACTGCAGAAAATTTTATGTTCTTTTCAAAAACTCCTTTACCTCTGAAAGTGAGACGTAAGAGGCTATTGCTCCGCTTTTTGTAACGCTTAAGGCGGAGCAGCAGTTTGCAAAGTAAAGCATTTCGTGAAGTTCCTTTTCCGAAAGTGCGGTTAGGGTCTCTTTTTCAACATCCGCCGCAGAAAGAGCGTAGAGGAATGAACCTATAATGCAGTCCCCTGCCCCGGTGGTATCCTTTGCCGTTACCTTCGGGGCTTTTACTTTTATTTCCTTACCGGGGGTTAAAAGTGCGGCGCCCTCTCCTCCCATTGTGTACATAATCATTTTTACCCCCTGTGAAAAAAGAGAGGGAGCGGCTTTTTTAATGTCGGTTTCGCCTGTTATAAGCTCTAATTCCTCATCGGAAATTTTTAATATATCCGCATATTTTATGAAGTCTCTAATTGTACTTACGCAGTTTTCGGCACAGTCCCAAAGATTAAGGCGAATGTTTGGGTCGAAGCTGATTATGGCGTTTTGAGCTTTGGCAAGCTCTATGGCTTTTATATGGGCGTATTTTACAGGGGCTTCTATTAAGTCAACAGAACAGAAATGCAAAATGCCTGTGTCCTTCAGCATATTTTCCGTTATTTCGTCTGCTTTAAGAAGCATATCCGCAGAGGGGCTTCTGTAAAACGAAAAATCTCTGTTTCCGTCGGAAGCTAAGGCAACAAAAGCAAGAGCTGTATTGGCTTCATCGGTCCGCAAAACAAAGCCTGTGTCAACTCCGGCTTGATTTAATGTGTCCACAATATAATCTCCGAAAGCATCTTTTCCCAGCTTTGTAATTATTCGGCTTTTTCCGCCAAGCAAAGCAGCAGCTGCCGCTACATTTGCCGGAGCACCTCCGCAGACCCTTTTAAAGCCTGTTACGTCCTTTAGCCTACAGCCCTTTTCTTCCGGTATAAAATCAATTAAGGCTTCGCCGATTGCCGATATATATTTCATTTCCGTGCCTCCTAATTTCGTTATTATTTGTATTCAAAGCCTTTAAGCTTCCAAACCTTAAGACTGTCATAGTTTTCAAGAGGAGCTATTCCGCTGTATTTTTCGGGATAAAATCGTGAGGAGAAAACCTCTTCGCCGCCGTTTATAAAAATTTCTATTGATGAGCTGTCGCAGAAAATTCTTAATTCTTCAAGGCTTTCAAGGCTTACGCTTCTTTCTTTTCTGCCTGCACCGCTTTCTCCGAAGGACAGTGTTAAAACCTTGTTTTCATAGGATATTTTACAGTCGCTGTGAATTAAAACCTCTGTTTTTTCGGGACTGCAATAGGTAATTACAGCTTCAAAAGCCTTTATTTCCTTTTGATCTTCGCCTGTTATATCCTTTTCTCTTAAGCTTTCATATTCTCTTACAGGCTTTTGAATAAGCTTATTGCCCTTAAGACTTAATTCTCTGGGAATTGTCAGACAGTGCGACCACCCGAACTCTTCACAGGGGTTTTTATAATAGCCCTCTAAATCCGGTAAGCCCAGCCAGCCAATCATAATTCTTCTGCCGTCGGAAGTCTCAAAGGACTGGGGAGCATAAAAGTCAAAGCCCCTGTCAAGCTCGTTAAATTCTCCCACTGTACAGCCTTGTTCTGTAAAGCTGCCCTCAAGAAAAGCCCATCCGCTTTGGTACACATTGTTATATTTGAAGCCCTCAGCTTCTATGCCCTGCGGGGAGAAAGCCAAAATCTGCTTATCCTCTAAGAAAAACAAGTCGGGACATTCCCACATATATCCGAATTTTTCGGCTGTTCTCAAGCGGTTTATAAGCTGCCAATTTGTTTTGTTTTCTGACTCATAAACCAAAACCTCGCCTGTGTCCTCAGTTGTTCTTGAGCCTAAAACAATATAAAATTTGCCGTTGTGTTTAAATGCTTTAGGGTCTCTTACGTGACAGGTGCAGTCGGGGGGATAGTCGGAGTTTTTCATAAGAAGAGTTTTATCGTCAAAGGTTTCTCCGTCCTCAGAAACTGCAAGCACAAGGTTGTGTTCTCTGCCATTATTTATATAGTCAAAATCCCCCAGCTGCTTTACGTTTCCCGTATAGTAAATATACATTTTACCCTCATCTATAAGAGCCGAGCCTGAGTAAACTCCGTGACAGTCAAAGTTTTGATCACAGCATAGAGCCGGAGTTAAATATTCATAAGTTATAAAATCCTTTGTTTTATAATGCCCCCAAAAGTTTGTTCCCGGTTTTGTGTCGAAGGGTGAATACTGATAAAATATGTGATATTCTCCCTTAAATTCGCAAAGACCGTTAGGGTCGTTAAGCCAGCCTGTTTTAGGCATAATGTGAAAAAGCTGTCTCCACTTTGCCGGTTTGTTTTCCGCCGCTTTTTCAAAAAGAGCCGCTGTCTGAAGAAGATTTGTTTTCTTTATGTTGTTAAATTTCATATTGTCACCTCGGTTAATGGAGTAAGGCATCGGAAAAACTTCCGATGCCCACACCGTTATTCTCAAGTTTAAGCCTCGTCTTTATATCCGAAAAGGTAGGAAAGAACAAAGGCAACTGCTACAGCTATCAGCATTGAAATTACATACTGAAGAGGAGCGTGAAGGTGAAGGAGTATTGCGAAAATGCCCGTTACACCTGTGGCTGTTGCGCCTAAGTGGAAAAGTGAAGCAGCCATAGCTCCGCATGCACCGCCGATTGCTCCGCAGACAAACACCTTTGTATATCTTAAGTTTACACCGAATATTGCCGGTTCTGTTATACCAAGCATTGCCGAAAGAGCCGCAGGAAGAGCAAGTGACTTTGTCTTTGCCTTCTTTGTTTTAACCGCTACTGCAAGACAGGCTGCGCCCTGAGCCATATTTGCCGCAGAAGCAAGAGGAAGCCAGTAGGTATAGCCGTATTGTGAAATCTGACCTAAGTCTATAACTGTGTACATATGGTGGATTCCGGCTACAACAGTTGAAGAATAAAGACCGCCCATAATGAATGAGCCTATTCCCATAGGAAGTGTAAGAAGAACGAGAATACCTGAAATTATAGCATTTTCAATATAGATGAATACGGGACCTATGAATGTGAATACAAGGAAGGCTGTTGCAAGAAGACTTACCAGAGGAGTGACGAAAAGGTCAATTATTTCGGGAACAACCTTATGCAGACGTTTTTCAATGTTTGCAAGTATCAATGAAGCTATAACAATGGGAATAACATGGCCCTGATATCCTACCATATGAACATTGTAAAGTCCGAAAATGCTGAAGGACTGAGCGTAGCCCTCTGTTGCCACAGTATAGGCGTTCTGAAGATTTGTGTGAATAAGGAACATTGCCAAAACTGCGCCTAAATAGGGGTTTCCGCCGAAGGTTTTTGTTGCGGAGAAACCTATTAAAATAGGAAGGAATGTAAAGGCTGCACTGCTTAAAAGTGAAATAATCTGGAAAACATAGCCGTTGGTGTTAATGGCTATGTAGCCGTTTGTGTTCATAAAGTTCAGTGCTTCCGTAAGACCCATAATAAGACCGCAGGCAACAATTGCCGGAATTATGGGAACAAAAACATCGCCCAGTGTCTTTATAAGACGCTTGAAAATGTTTGACTTTGCGGCTGCCTGCTGTTTAACCTCTGAGGTGGAAGCGGCGGATATGCCGGCAATCTGTATAAACTCATCATAAACCTTATTTACAGTGCCTGTTCCGAAGATAATCTGAAGCTGACCCGAAGCAAGGAAACAGCCCTTTACGCCGTCTATTTCTTCAATATCTTCTTTTTTAATAATATCATTGTCTGCAACAACCAGTCTCAAGCGTGTTGCACAGTGAGCGGCTGAAACTATGTTTTCTTTTCCGCCTATTTTTTCAATTACCTGTTCTGCCGATTTTCTGTAATCCATAAAATTAAACCTCCTGTAATAAATTTAATAATAAGAACACTATAAAAACGCAGATGCCTGCAGGACTTATCTGAAATCGTTTTCATATCTTGAATTTATTATAGTCTTTTTTGAGGTTTTTGTAAATTCTCTTTTCCTACAAAGGTTAAAAACTTTTTTATTAAAAATATACAAAATACTGAAATCGTTT
>JAJBVU010000156.1 GCA_020859645.1 Eubacterium sp.
GCTGTTGCCGTCCCCGATATTCCGGTAACAGAAAGGGGGCTGAAGATGTCTGACCACATAATAACTTTTATTATCTCTGTTCTTGCTAATGTAACCTCTCGTTACATATGTAAATGGTTAAGTAGAGATAATAACGGCAACAAATCTGCGGATTAAGCCTCCGCTAAAAAGGAATAGAAAACCCCGAAAGGTAGCGCTTTCGGGGTTTTCGTTTTGTGCTAAAAATGACTGACCACTTTATCTTTCGTCACAATGTTATTATACAACACCTAAGCCTTAATTTCAAGGGGTTTAAAAGATATTTTTATATCAAATTGTGTCACCTTTGTGTTTTTGACTTTTGTATTGCGGATTTTTACAATTTATGCTATAATACAGCTGTTGCCGTCCCCAAAATTTCCGGTAACGGAAAGGAGGCTGAGGATGATCGACTACATACTGACGTTCATACTTTCTGTTTTGGCAAGTGTAACTTCTAATTACATTTGCAAATGGTTAAACAGAAAAGATAACGGCAATAAGCCTGCGGATTAAGCCTCCGCTAAAAAAGGAATAGAAAACCCCGAAAGCCCAATCTTTCGGGGTTTTTGTTTTGTGCCAAAAATGATCGACTACTTTATATCTTGTCACAACATAATTATACAACACCCAAACGGCAATTTCAAGGGGTAAAAAACATATTTTTAAGTAAGAATATGTCAGCAGGAGTTATCTTCTGCCGTTTATGCAGACGTTATCACTTCTTTATTGCTTCATAAAGGGCTGCGTGTGTAAGACGAAGATAAGGTCCTACGTAAAGCAGCTCCGCAATGCCGAAGGTTATTTTTCCGAGAATATGCCACAATAAAAAGCTCCAGTCAAGGTAAAATGTGTTCTGCTTATTGCCGTCCATATATTTTTCGCTTAGCTTTAAAGCCTCTTTTCTGTCAATATCAGGGTTTTCCGCCAGAATATAAGGCACCATCATAAATTGATAAGACATTATAATTCCGGGAATTATAAAGAGTATAAAGCCGATTAAAATATAAAGGCTGCACATAAACATTGCTTTTACGTTTCTCATATAGCTTGTACGAAAACCATAACCTATGTCAGAAAATTTTCCATCGGAATTTAAAGCATTTAACTCAAATCTTGCCACTCCCACTTGAAGAGGGTTTATAATAAAAGCTTTAATAAGCAAAGTCAAAACAATTATCACCGCAGCGGTAATAATTGTACCTAATTTAGACTCCGGCATTTTAAACAACAACCCCGAAATATTAAGTTTAGCCGGCAGTGGCAGGATGTCGCCTAAATCAATATGAAGGGAGTTGCTGATTCCTCCGCAAAACAGCATATAGAAAACTCCGCTTATCAGCACAGAATTCCTATAATTCGCCTTCAGGGCTTTATCTGCCCTTAGCTTAAGTTCACTTATTGACCACATAATTAATCCTCCTTTTTTCATATGTTAAAACTTGTTTATATCTTGTATTACCGAAGAAAACCCCGAAAGGCAGTGCTTTCGAGGTTTTAATCGGCGGCAAAATATTTTCACCGTTTATGTACCCTTATTATTTCTTTATTGCTTCATAAAGAGCTGCGTGTGTAAGGTGAATATAAGGCACTACATAGAATATGTTAACTAAGCCTAAGGTTATGCTGCCCAAAATTAACCAGGGCAAAAAGCTTAAGTCAAGAACAAATGATTTCCATTTATTGCCTGCCATAATTTCTCTGCTCTTTGCGAAAGCCTGTTTTCTGTCCATATCGGGGTTTTCGGCAAGAATATAAGGCACCATTCTAAGCTGATAGGCTATTATAATTCCGGGAATTACAAAAATTATAAGACCTATAACAATATATAAATAATAAATAAACATTGCCTTTGCATTTCTCTTATAGCTTACGTCGTAGCCTGAACCCAAATCGGAAACATTTGCTTCTGAATTAACAGCGTTTAATTCAAACTTAGCTATACCTACCTCCAAAGGATTTATGAGCAAAGCCTTAAGAATTATAAGCACTATAATAACTGCGATTAACAGCAATAAAACAGCTGTACCTATGCCCACAAGAGCACCTTCGCTTAAGCCTAAATCCGCACTTGAAGTATTAGACGAAAGCACTGCATTGCTGCTCATAGAAGCGTGACCTGCAGAGCTTCCTCCGCATAAAAACGAAAAGATAATACCACATACAAGCACAGCCTTCCAATAATTACGGTTTAAGCCCGCCTTAGCTTTTTCTTTCAACTCTTTTCTTGTCCACATAATTATTCCTCCTTTTCTGTGGAATTTTTTTGCCAAGCAGATAATATCTGCAAAGCAGAGATGTAAATCTATTATACATTCAATTTTGTCAGAATGCAAGAGTTTTTTTGATTTTTTTCAAACTTTACAATGTTTTAACCGAAAATTTAAGACTTTTTCAGATAATATAAAACCAAGCGTCCTCCTGGTCAAGCTCTTCGGTGGTTACGGATTTATCCAAATTTTGATATTTAAGCTCGGGGTTTTTAATGGTTACTCTTGTGTTGGGCTTAACCGATGTAACAATAAATGCGTTGCCGCCGATTGTACTGCCTTCGCCTATAACCGTTTCGCCGCCTAAAATAGACGCTCCCGAATATATGGTAACATTGTCCTCGATTGTAGGGTGTCTCTTTACTCCCTTAAGACCCTGACCGGCGGAGGTGGAAAGACCGCCCAAGGTAACCCCCTGATAAATTTTAACGTGTTCGCCGATGACAGTGGTTTCGCCTATAACAATGCCTGTTCCGTGATCAATGAAAAAATACTTTCCTATGGTTGCTCCCGGGTGAATGTCAATTCCCGTTTTGCTGTGGGCATGTTCTGTCATAATTCTGGGGATAAGGGGAACCTCCAAAAGGAAAAGCTCATGGGCAATTCTCGCCACCATTATGGCATAAACACCGGGATAGGAGTAGATTATTTCGTCCTTGCTGTAGGCAGCCGGGTCGCCGTCATAAGCCGCACAAATATCCGTCTCCATATATTCCCTAATCATAGGCAGTCTATCGAAAAATGCCTTGCTTATATTGTCCACCTTAATGTCAAGCTCCCGGTCCGAAAGAGCATTTTCGTCCTTACAGGTGCATATAAAGGCACGCTTCATTTGCTTTTCGAGATTATACTTAATCTCCTCCAAGGTTTCGCCTATATAATATCTTACAAAATCCCTGTTTAGCTTCTTCTGTTCAAAAAAGCCGGGGAAAACTATTCTCTGCAAAAGCTCAACAATATGTTCAACCACCGCTCTGTTAGGCTGAAGGTTTGTATCTATTTTCGCCGTTACAGGGCAGTTGTTATAGCTTTCCATAAGTCTGTCTATTATATTTTCCATACACTGACGCCTCCCGAAAATTACTCTGATTTCTGCAATATTTCTTTTAATTTCATTATATCGTTCAAATAAACCTCTTTAAGTCCTCTGTTGTATATAATCGAAGCCGGGTGATAAAGAGGAAAAAGGCAAAAGCCGTTTTTATTTAGCTTCTCTCCGTGAACATCCCCTATAACAATATTCTTCTCACCGCTTATTGCCCTCAAAGCAAAATTCCCCAAGGTAACAACTATTTCCGGCTTAATTATTTCAAGCTCTCTGAAAAGATAAGGCTTAAAAAACTCCACCTCAGCCCTGTTTGGGGGTCTGTTTGAAATTCTGCCTGTTTTTTCACTTATTTTAAAGGGACGAAGCTTAACAACGTTCGTTATGTAAATATCCTCTCTTTTCAATGAGAGAATTTCCAAAAACTCACTTAGGTTCTTCCCTGCCTTGCCTACGAAGGGTCTGCCCTGCTTTTCCTCTTCGCCGCCGGGGGCTTCCCCAATAAGCACAAGGGAAGCCTTTAAATTTCCCTCCCCTGTTACTATTTTTCTTTCGGGAAATACCTCTCCCGATTTTTCAGTCATTTCTTCATAAAGCCTTTTCATTTTTCAAAGCCCTCTTTTTATCCCAAAAGCCCAGCGCAGAACCGAGAATAAGCCCTGTTAAAAAGCCCCCTATGTGCCCTGCGTTGTCAATTCCGCTGTATACAAAGCCGAAGCCTATATTGATTATGGCTATCAGCACAAAAACATAAGCGTCAAGCCCGTCCATTTTTATTTTGTTTATGCCGCTGTAGGTAAGGGCAGCAGCCATTATTCCGAAAATTGCTCCGGATGCTCCGGCGGAAACAGAACCCCCTGAAAGCAAAAAGCTTAAGACAGAACAGCCAAGCCCCGACAGAAAATAAATCACAGTAAAACCCAAATATCCGAAATATTTCTCACACCTTATTCCGAAAATATAAAGCCCGAACATATTTGCAAACAGGTGAATAACCCCTATATGCAAAAACATATAGGTGAAAAGCCTGTAAAACTCACCGTTTTTTATATATTCGGCATAAATTGCACCGTATTTAAGCAGCGTGTCTGTATTTTCGCTGCCGCCGTCAAGGGTCAAAACCGCAAACATAAGAAGATTTGCAAGTATGAGAATATAGGTTATTACGGGCTTATTAACTCTTAAAAGGTTATTTTTCGCAGCAACAGGCTTATTTCCACTGCCGAATATGCCTTCAATTCCGTCAAACTTATCGGGAGAACCCTTTCCGAACCTTAAAGCCCCTTTCTCTTCATTATATGCCCACCGTATTTTAACGCTGTCAGCCATAGGGTCAAAATCGTTTTGCGATAAAAAGATTTCCTCTCTTCCGCCGATTAAAATACCCAAACAGGAGGCTTTGATGCCTTTTCCCCGACGTTTCAAGGCTTTAAGACAGACCTCTTCAAAGCAGCTTCCCAAAGGGTCTAATTCGCCGTCAATCAAAACAACAACATTCAAAACAGCCCCCTTAAATTTGCCGAAGCAGAAAGCCGCCTTTTCACCGTTACTCAGCGTACCGGCAAACATAAAACTGTAGCCCGAATTTTTTAAAGACTCATTTGCCCTGTTAAAAATTTCCTTCATAATCCGAAAAACCTCACTGCATAAAGCCCTATAAGAGCCGGAAAGCCCAAAACGCCTATTAAAGCTCCGTTTATAATATTAACCCCTACGAAAACCCCTGCCCCTGCAAGAGCGAAGTTTAAAAGCTTCACCGCCAAAAGTCCCAATACACCCCTCAGCCCGAAAAACACAAGCTTTTTCAATATCCCCGAAAAAACAATGCAAAATGCCAAAGCGCACAGCGCCGTAATCATATATTCAACCGCTCCGAAATCCGCCATATGAACCTATCCCCCGAAAATGTATAATCTATTTTATGCCTTTTGGGGTATGTCCTATTCATTTTCAAAATTAAGGCTCGTTAATTCTTCTGCTGCGGCTTACATTCATTTTCTATGAAAAAAGGACAGACTTATATATCTGCCCTTCATATTCCCTTTTATTCTTATTTATTTACTCTGCCGGTATATTCGCCGGTTCTTGTATCTATTTTAATAATCTCGCCCTGATTGATAAACAAGGGAACATTCACCTGAGCGCCTGTTTCAACAACAGCGGGCTTTGTTGCGCCTGTAGCTGTGTCGCCCTTAAAGCCGGGTTCTGTCTCAGTAATTTCAAGCTCAACAATAAGGGGAGGCTCGATACCTATTACAGTGCCGTTAAATGTGTTGATTTTAACCATTTCGTTTTCTTTAACGAATTTAAGACCGTCGCCTACGTCTGCGCTTGAAACGGAAATCTGGTCATAAGACTCCATATCCATAAAATAATAAAGGTCGCCGTCGCTGTAAAGATACTGCATTTCCTTACGGTCAATGTGAGCCTTATTCATTTTTTCCGTAGGACGGAAGGTCTTTTCAACCACACCGCCGCTGACGATATTCTTAAGCTTTGTTCTTACGAAAGCTGCGCCCTTGCCGGGTTTTACATGCTGAAACTCGATAATCTGATAAACGGAGCCGTCAATCTCGATAGTAACGCCGTTTTTAAATTCACCTGCTGAAATCATTTTTAAAATTCCTCCTAACCGTAGTCCCGAAAAACCGATGTTTTCCAAAATCTTTATGTCCATAATACCAAATAGCACAAAAAAAGTCAATAGGCTAATAAAAACTTTAAACCCAACAGGCAAAAGTTTTTATCAGCCTACAGCAAAAATCACTTATTTTCCGTTCGATTACTCAAAATCAAAATACTCGGGAATTTCGTCTGCGGAGTGCTTTCGGCAGTTTTTCACCGAAAAATAAACACAGCTGCCGCAGCTTCTGCATCTTTCCGACATGCCGAAATCCCCCTCAGCCGGGCGGTAATATTTGCAGCCGCTTACAGATTTTCTTGAATTTCTCACCATATAAACACCCTGCCTTAAAATTTTATTCATTAATCCAC
>JAJBVU010000087.1 GCA_020859645.1 Eubacterium sp.
CATTAAGACAGTAGGCGACGCTGTTGACTACATCAACGAAGCAAAGAAATAATCAAAACATTTTATACGGGGCTGCCGAAACCGCTTCTTTTGCGGATTTTCGGTATGCCTTTTATATTTTTTGTTGTACCTTCAAAAATATTTTAGTTTTAAGCAGTTATAACAATTGAGACAGCCGGGGAAACAATCATTGTTTTTCAAAATATTGTCTTAATTGTTATGCTTGCTTCTTAGGAGCTATGCATATGGATAAATTTTTAGATTATACCTTTAGGAATAAAGAGTATTTGCAGACCGCTTTGACTCACAGCTCTTATGCGCACGAAACAGGTATGCCCACCTACCGCAACAACGAAAGACAGGAATTTTTGGGAGATGCTGTTCTTGAAATTGTTGTAAGCGATTATATTTTCAATAAATATAAGCTTATGCCCGAGGGTGAAATGACGAAGCTCAGGGCAGGGGCTGTCTGTGAGGAAAGCCTTGCGGCAGCAGCCAGAAAAATCGGCTTAGGCGAATATCTTTATTTGGGCAAGGGTGAAGAGCAGACCGGCGGCAGAAACAGACCCTCTATTTTGGCTGACGCTATGGAGGCTGTTTTCGGGGCAGTTTATCTTGACGGGGGCTTGGAATCCGCAAGACCCTTTATTTTGAACATTTTAAGCGGCTATATTGAAGAGCTTAAAAGCAGCTTCAAAACAAGAGACTGCAAAACCTACCTTCAGGAAATGATACAAAAGAAGAGCAAGGAGCCTTTGGTTTATAACATTGTTAATGAATCAGGGCTTGCCCACAACAAGGAGTTTGTTTCAAACGTAACCCACAAGGGCGTTGTTTTGGGAACAGGCAAGGGCAAAAGTAAAAAAGAAGCGGAGCAGAACGCCGCCGCAGACGCAGTTCATAAGCTTAAGGGAGAAAGCTGATAAATAATTATTATAAATATTTTTATTCGGGAGGCTATTATGGAAATATTAAAGGTTTCATCAACATCACAGCCTAAAAGCGTAGCAGGGGCAATTGCCGCAATTGTCAGAAACTCAGACACTGCTGAAATTCAGACAATAGGGGCAGGAGCTGTTAATCAGGCTGTAAAGAGTATCGCTATCGCAAGGGGCTATGTTGCTCCGAACGGAATTGACCTTATTTGTATTCCGGCTTTCAGCCAAATTGAGGTTGACGGCGAACAAAAAACATCAATTAAATTTGTTGTAGAATCAAGATAATAATTCAGACCTAAGGATGTTTCCTCAGGTCTTTTTGTTTGAATAAAACTTTGCCTTTGGGAAAGACTTTTTATAAAAGAGTTTTCCGGAGGTATTTTTTTATGCGACAAAAGGTAGAAATCTGCGGAGTGAACACCTCCCTTTTGCCTGTTCTTAAGGACGACGAAAAGGACAGGCTTATAAAAAGAATTAAGGAAGGAGACGAGGAAGCAAAAAAGCAGTATATTTACGGAAATTTGCGTCTTGTTTTAAGTGTAATTCAAAGGTTCAACGGCAGGGGCGAGTCTCCCGACGATATTTTTCAGGTTGGCTGTATAGGGCTTATAAAGGCTATAAACAATTTTGATACATCTCAGGAGGTTAAGTTTTCCACCTACGCAGTGCCCATGATTATAGGTGAAATCAGGCGGCATTTGAGAGACTACAACACTATTCGTGTAAGCCGGTCCTTGAGAGATACTGCATATAAAGCTCTTCAGGCTAAGGAAAGGCTCACAAGCCAGCTTTCAAGAGAACCAACAGTAGACGAAATAGCCAAGGAGCTGGAAATTGACAGAGGCGAAATTGTTATGGCGCTTGACGCAATTCAGGACCCTGTGTCTCTTTTCGAGCCTGTTTATCATGACGGAACAGACGCACTTTTTGTTATGGATCAGGTCAGCGATGACAAAAACACCGACAATTCATGGGTGGAGAGTATAGCACTTTCGGAAGCACTGAAAAAGCTTTCGGAGCGAGAAAAGCATATTATCGATTTGAGATTTTTTAAGGGCAGAACCCAAATGGAGGTTGCGGAGGAAATAGGCATAAGTCAGGCTCAGGTTTCAAGGCTTGAAAAAAGTGCGCTGAAAAATATGAGAAAGTATATGTGAGGTGATTTTATGGAGATTTGGGACATAAACAGAGGGATTAAGGCTTATACGGCGAAAAGCGATAGGTTTTGTTCCTGCGGTCTGTCAGTGCTTTTCAAAAGGGAATTGAAAAGGGAAGAGGCAACAAAAAACGCACTGCTTGCAAATGTTTTGGGGCTGGGGTGCAGAGAATATCCCACGCCCTCTGCTCTTGCGAAGGCGGCGGCGCTTTCCTACGGCAGCGGTATGGACTGTATAAATATGAAAAAGGGAAATTTTCAGCTTTTGGAATTTTACACACGCTGTGTCAATGAGGGGAACAATGTGAAAAATGCTTTGGAGCTTTTGAGAAGGGTTGTTTTCGAACCCCTTGCCGATAATAATGCTTTCAATGAAGATTATTTGAAAACGGCGAAGGAAATGCTTAAAAGCTCCATAAGGTCACGTAAGGATGACAAAAAGGAGTATGCAAGGGAACGTCTCCTTGAAGAAATGTTTCAGGGTCAGGGGGCAGGCATACCGGGTGACGGCTTTCTCGATGACGTTGATCCCGTAACCCCCGAAGAGCTATATGCCCACTATAAAAAAATTGTTTCTCAGTCCGAAATAATAATTACAGCCGTCGGCAGCTTTGATGAGGAAGCATTGAAAAGGGGCTTAAGAGCCTTTGACGTTGGGGGCAGAAAGCCTAAGACAGCAGCTGTCAATTTGTCAAAGAACAGCGCAAAGCCCAAAGAAGTCTTTGAAAACATGGAGGTCAGCCAAAGCAAGCTTTGTGTGGGCTTAAAAACAAGGGCTGACTATTATGAGCTTCTCTGTGCAAATGAAATTTTCGGAGGCGGTTCTCAAAGCCGGCTGTTTATGAAGGCAAGGGAAAAAGAGGGACTTTGCTATTATATTACATCACAGGTGCTGAGGGGACTTGACAGCTGCGTTCTGCAGTGTGGAGTATCCGAAGAAAACGCCGATAAAATAATTGAAATAAAAAATTCGGAATTAACAGATATGAAAAACACAACCGACAGAGAAATCGAAAGAGCAAAGGAAGGGCTTGTTAAGCAGTATACGGAGCTTAGCGACAGTCTCAGCGCAGCTGAAAGCTTTTGCCTTTCTAAAGCCCTGTGGGGCGGAGCAGACAGCCCCGAAGAAGCTTTGAATATAATAAAGTCTCTTGAAAATGACAGCGTCAGAGCAGCTTTTGAGGGAGCTTTTATCGATACAATATATTTGCTGAAGAGGGGAGAGCCGCAGCTTGAAAATAAATTATAAAAGGTTGAAAAACGGAACGAGATGTTATATAATAAACAAAGAGGGCTGCGTGTCCAAGGAAGCGCTTTTGGCGGTGAACTTCGGCTCAGCGGACAGGGGAGCCAAAGCAGGCTGCGCCCATTTTTTGGAGCATAAGGTTTTCGAGCAAAAAAATCTCAATGTTTTTGACGAGTTCGGAAAGCATGGAGCAAACGTAAACGCCTTTACGAATTTTTCTCAAACAGCCTATTATTTCAGCTGTTATAAGGATTTTGAGGAAAATTTAAGGCTTCTTCTGGAATTTACTGCCAATCCATATTTCACAGATGAAAGCATTGAAAGAGAAAAGGGTATAATCGGGGAAGAAATAGGTATGTATGAGGACGACCCTTGGTGGCAGGTTTATTTTAATCTGCTGAATGCTCTTTACAGCGAAAATCCCGTCAGAAACAATATTGCAGGCTCTAAGGAGGATATTTCCCAAATGAACAGGGATATTCTTCAAAAGGCTTATGACAGGTTTTATTGCGGTGAAAACTCCGTTTTGACCCTTTGCGGAGATTTCGGCAGTGATAATATTTTCGACCTCTGCGAGGATCTGAGCCTTTTAAAAAGGGGAGAGCCTAATCAGAAAGAGAAAATTTTTGAAGAAAGAATTGCCGAAAAAATAAAGTCTGTTAAAATGGAGGTTTCAAAGCCCCTGTTTAATTTGGGCTTTAAGGAAAGGGATTTTGACACAGACGGGCTTAAAAGGCTTTGCTCAACGAGACTTCTTTTGGATATGATTTGCGGAAATGCTTCGGAGCTTTTCGAAAGGCTTTATTTAAGGGGAGACATCGACAAGAATTTTTCTATGGAATATCTTTTGGGAGATGACTACGGTGCAGCAGTTTTTTCGGGGGTATCAGACAGGGGACAAGGTGTCTGCGAGGAGATTTTGAGAGAGACGGGAAGGCTTAAAAAAGAGGGCATTGACGAAAAGCTTTTGGAAATAAGCAAAAAACGTCTCAGAGGAGCCTTTTTGACGGGAACGGATAATATTCATGGAATAGTCTCAGCCGTTGCGGATTTTGCTTTTAAGGGCATAGATTTTTGGGATGTTTACAAGGGGTATTCGGCTGTTACGGCATATGACATTTATAAAAGGCTGGAAATATTTGATGCGGACAACTGTGCATTGAGCATAGTCGAGCCGATTTTAAAGTAAAAAAGGGGCTTTTCGCCCTGTTACATATTAAAGGAGTAAAAAATGAACCCTGATATTTGGTTTTATAATTTGGGCATAAAGCTTGAAAGCGTGCCGAAGGTGTTTTTGTCTGTAGGGGGCTTTGATATATACTGCTACGGCGTATGTATAGCCTTGGGTATGCTTTTCGGCTATTTAACGGCAGTGAGACAGGCTAAAGCCACAGGTCAAAACCCCGAGATTTACGGTGATTATGTTTTGCCGGGGATATTGTTTTCAATCTGCGGAGCGAGATTGGGCTATTTAATTTTTGACGAAAGCTCTTCGGTTTTGGACTTTTTCGGCTTCAGAGACGGAGGTCTTCAAATTTACGGCGGAATTTTGGCAGGACTTTTAACTGCCGTTGTATTCACTAAAATTAAGAAGGTCAGCCTTTTGACCTTCTGCGACACCTGTGTAAGAGGGCTTGCTTTGGGTCAGGCGATAGGAAGATGGGGGAATTTTTTCAACAGAGAAGCCTTTGGCAAAGCCGCAGAGGGGCTTTTCGCTATGCGTCTTAAGGTTGAGCAGATTAAATCTGTAGGCAGTGTTTCAAGAAGCGGTGAAAGCATAATATATAACGGTGCGGAGCTGCCGATTATAGATTTTAACGGAACGGAATATATTCAGGTTCACCCTACATTTTTATATGAATGTCTGTGGAATTTGGGGCTGTTTGTTATTTTAACGTTTATTTTAAAATTCGGCGGGGAGAAAAAGGGCATTTTAACGGCGGTTTATTTAATAGGCTATGGTATTGGCAGATTTTGGATAGAGTCTCTCAGAACAGACCAGCTTAAGCTTTTGGGCTTGCCTGTTTCAATGCTGATATCCGTTATAATGATTATTGCCGGGCTTATAATTCTTATTTACTCAAAACATACAGAAAAAGACTCCTAAAATGAAGCATATTTGTATTAATTACCTTTTTTAATCGGTGATTTTTCAGGCGGAAAAGGGGGCAGGGGGGGACGAAGCCGAAAGGCGGTGATTTGCCGGAAGCGATCGGCTCCGAAAGGCGCCGCCCACGCCCCGGCACCCCTCAGCATCGTTCTCGGCTTTAACCCATCGCCCCCGGTTAAAGTCTGCGGCTGAATTAATATTTTTAGATTACAGTGACAGAAGCTGTTTTTTCTTGGCTTCAAATTCATCTTGTGTTATAACACCGCTGTCCAACAATTCTTTATATTTCTTTAATTCTTCTGTTGTCCCAAAAACAACAGAATTATTAGTTTGTAATTTTTGTGCTGTTGGTTGAATATTTTGGGTTTGGATATTTCCGTTTGTTTTTATAATAAGTGCATTTATCTTATCCTGCATTAAAATCGGAGGAATAAATCCAGCAAAAACAGATAAAATTAAACAAACAGTAGACAAATCTGATTCAATACCATTGTTCTTTGCCAACTTATCAATCCTTTGAGCACTTTTGTATGTCCAATAAACAGAGTAAAAGGGAATAAATATACAGAGCAGTAAAGTCGTTGAGGGATCTCTTTTTTCTTCGTCCTCTACACAGTTCAGAAAATCTGTTGTATGATAATCCCAAACAAAAAGATATATTCCGCAGGTAACAAACATAAGAATTGCGTGTTCCGCAATACCTTTATAATGCAAATTTTTAATTTGGTTTTCTTGTGATTGTCCAGCAGCAGTACGAGTAGTGTAAAAATAAACAGCAGCAGCAATCGCAATAATAATTCCGATGGGTAAACATAAAAGCAAACCTATTATTATTGCTATTGCTATAATAATATTTTTCTTATTGCTTGTTGCAT
>JAJBVU010000150.1 GCA_020859645.1 Eubacterium sp.
AACAGCCCCTTATAGGGGCAGAGCAAGCCACCGGCTAAGCCGGTGGTCTTGACTGGTATTCATTAATTAAAATTTTTCACAGATTTTTTCGGCGCATTTAAGTCCGTCTACAGTTGCAGACATAATTCCTCCGGCGTAGCCTGCCCCCTCGCCGCAGGGATACAAGCCCTTAAGCTCCACACTTTCAAGGCTTTCTCTGTCTCTTAAAATTCTAACAGGTGAAGAAGATCTGCTTTCAACTCCTGTCAATACACTGCCCTCGGAAGCGAAGCCCTTAATCTGCCTGTCGAAAGCCGAAAGCCCCTGTCGCAGACTGTCACATATAAATTCGGGAAAAAGCTCTCTGAAGTCGGAGGGAACAACTCCCGGCTGATATGTGGGCTTAACTCCCGTTAAGCTGACTGTTTCTCTGCCCGAAACAAAATCCTCTGTGTTTTGAGCCGGAGCAAAATATTTTCTTCCTCCAAGCTCAAAAGCCTTTCTTTCAAGCCTTCTCTGAAATTCAACTCCGTCTAAAACCCCTTCCCCGAAGTCCTCTCGCCCTATGCCTACAAGAACCGCAGAATTTGAATTTTCTCCGTCTCTTAAGAAGTTGCTCATGCCGTTGGTAACAACTCCCCCTTTTTCCGAAGCCGCCGCAACAACATATCCCCCGGGACACATACAGAATGTATAAACCCCTCTGCCGTCCGGCAAATGCGTGGCAAGCTTATAATCGGCGGCGTTTAATACATCCGCAAACTCGCCGTATCTTGCCCTGTCTATAAACTCCCTTGTATGCTCTATTCTTACCCCAACGGAAAAGCTTTTCCCTTCCATAACAATTCCCTTGTCATAGAGCATTTTAAAGGTATCTCTCGCCGAATGACCCAAAGCCAAAATAACCGCTTTGGTTGGCAAAACCTCTTCGCCGCATAGAACCCCTTTAATCTCCCCTTTCTCGTTCAAAAGCCCTGTCATCTTACAGTTAAACCTAACTTCACCGCCGAGACTTATAATTTCTTTCCTTATATTTTTAACCATTTCCCCCAGACGGTCTGTACCTACGTGGGGCTTTGCTTCCCACAAAATTTCTTCGGGAGCCCCCTTTTCAACAAATGTTTCAAGTACGAACCTAATTCTGGGGTCATTAACCCCTGTGTTAAGCTTACCGTCCGAAAATGTTCCGGCTCCCCCTTCGCCGAACTGAACATTGTTTTCTTCGTCAAGGCTGCCGCCCTTAAAAAAGGCGTTTACCTGCTTGGTTCTTTCCTCAACCCTGCCCCCTCTTTCCAAAATTATCGGCTTAAGCCCGGCTCTTGCCAAATAAAGCCCTGCCATAAAGCCGGCTGGTCCGAAGCCCACCACCACAGGGCGGAAGTCAAGGCTTTTTTTGTTTATTTTATACTCCAAAAAGACCGCTTCCGTTACGTCACGTCTTAAAAGCAGTCTCTTTTTATTTT
Organism: Eubacterium sp.; assembly: GCA_020859645.1. GTDB lineage: Bacteria > Bacillota > Clostridia > Lachnospirales > CAG-274 > JAJQCI01. Next base: position 1,443 of record JAJBVU010000150.1, read on the forward strand.
CCGCTTCAAAATCAATTGTCAGGTTAAATATAACCCTGTCTTTCTTTCTTGCGTCTATACTTTTTTTAAACAGCTTAACGTTTTTTACCTTAGTTTTAAGCTTTTTTTGAAGAAGCTCCCTCAAAAAGGCTTCACTTAGCTCCTGTCCGACAGAAACTTTAACTCCGCTTATTCTGAGCATATATTAAACCATTCCTTCGCATGCCTTAGCCCCGGCAAGCCAGCCGCTTGACCAAGCCCACTGCAGATTATACCCTCCGCACTGACCGAAAATATCCAAAATTTCACCGCAGCAATAAAGTCCCTTAATCTTTTTGGACTCAAGGCTTTCTGAGTAAAATTCCCTCACCGAGGCACCCCCGGCGGTAACCTGAGCGTTGTTCCAACCGTTAGCTCCCAAAACCTCAATTTTGAAAAATTTCATTTCATAAGCCAGCGCCCAAATCAAATCTCTTGTTAAATTATTTACGGGAAAGGACAGCTTTTCAATTCCGGCTTTTCGGCAAATTACGTTTCCTATTCTTTTATTCAAAAGCCCTGTAAAAAAATTCTCCATAGTCAAGCCTTTAAGGCTTTTTGCCCTCATCCTCAAAAGCCCGAAAACCTGAGCCGTTTCATATTCGGGCATAAAATCTATGGACACCTGTGTTTTGCCCTGTTTCGGAAGATACGCCGAAAGCTGAAAAACAGGAGGTCCCGAAATGCCGTAATCGGTAAAAAGAATTTCCCCCTCTTCCTCTCGGATCAAGTGATTGTCATTTTCAAGCCCCACCCTGCCCTTTATTTTTATGCCGGAAAGGCCTTTTAAGAAGTCTGCTTTAAGTCTCAGCTGAACAAGAGCCGGTGAAAGGTCGGTTATTCTGTGACCAAGCTCCTTAAGAAGCTTAAAGCCCGAGCCGTTTGAGCCTAAATCAGGAGAAGCGCACCCTCCGCAGGCTAAAATTACCTTGTCGCCGAAAAGCTCTTCACCCTTATATGACAAAACCTTAAAGCCCTTTTCCGTGGGCTTAAGACTTTTAACGTCAAAGCCCGTTTTTATAATAATTCCGCACCTTTCCGCTTCAAGCCTTAAGCAGTCCAAAACTGCCGAAGCCTGTTCGCAATAGGGGTAAAGCTTTCCGTCCTTTTCCTCCTTCGGGAACACTCCCAGGCTGAAGAAAAAGTCAACGGTTCTGTCTACGTCAAACAGCTCAAGGGCAGGCTTCACAAAGGCAGGCTTTTCGCCGAAATAATTTTCTTCGCTGACATTTCTGTTTGTATAGTTGCATCTGCCGTTGCCTGTTGCCAAAATTTTTTTGCCCACTCTGGCAAGTCTTTCGCATATGACTATTTTCACTTTCCCCTTTGAAGCAAATGAAGCGCTGACAGCCGCCATAAGCCCCGAAGCTCCGCCCCCTATTATTATAATTCTTTTCATTTAACCTTCACCCCAAACCTATGCTGATTCGCCTACTCCCAAAACAACAACTATATCGCCCTCATCGGGCATTTCTTCACCTATAATTATCATAGAATCGCTGAAAAACTCCTGCAGATCCTGACCTTCCCCTTTATTTTTAACATATATTTTGGTAACGTCCGACTTAAGCCCCGTAAAGTCCTTAACAGACTCAACGTTAAAGCCTGCTTCGTTAAGCCTGTCTCTGAAAACCCCCGCAAGTCCGCTTGTATAACCGCCGTTTAAAACGGTTATTGTCTTTCCTACGGAAGAAATTGTTTCATAACTCTCGCCGTAGCTGCCGTCATAAACGCTTTTTATCATATAGCTTAATGTGTCCTCGTCCACCTGATAACAGCTCACTCCGTCAATAACCGCCGATGTGCCGGGAATAGTAAAGCTGTCTATATTATCGGTGTCAAAGCTGTCAAAAACGGAAAAATATTTAACAGCGTCCGTAACACCTATATCTGTTTTAACATATTTTATTACAGCCGTAATATAGGCGGTAGGGTTCGAAAGTATGTTTTCCTTTTTTGCAAGCTCGCCTATAAGGGCTTTAACAAAGCTTTGCTGTGTGGAAACTCTGCCTAAGTCCTGATTTGCATAACCCTTTCTGAATCTGACAAGCTGCTCCGCCTGTTCGCCGTTCAAGGTCTGAACTCCGGCTTTAAGGTCAATTAAAAAGTCAAATTCCGGGTCATAATAATACATATCCATAGGCACGTCGTATTCTATGCCGCCGATGGAATCTACCAAGTAAGTAAAGGCTTCAAAGTCCACAAGGGCGTAATAGTCAATAGTTATGCCCAAAAGATCCCCTACGTACTTTGCGGAAAACTCTTCCTTCTGACCCTCCGGGGCATAGTGGTAGACATGGTTAATCTTCATTTTTCTGCTGCCCGGCTCCGGATATTCCGACTGCATAGCGTCAAAATCCTCTTCCGTCACCTCTATATAAGAGTCTCTGGGAACGGAAATAAGAGTCAGCTTCTCGGTTTTTGAGTTATAGTTAAAAACCATAATTGTGTCCGTTCGGGTTCCGTCCTCATCGGTGCCTAAAACAACAAGGTTTGTGTAAGTAGGCAGTACGGGCTTTAAAGCACTTGTTAAGGCGTTTGCCACATCATTTTCGCCGGAAAAAAAGTTGTCGTTCAAATCTTCATTTAAATAGGTATAGCCTATATAACAGCCTATAGCAGCTACATAAACAAATAATATGGAGATTAAAACCGTAAAAAACAGGCTCAGCTTGCTCTTTTTTTTGCGTTTCCGCTTTTTTCCTCCGGATTTATATTCCCTTCGGGCTCTGCTGCCGCTTCTCTTTATTCCATTTTCGTCATAATAACTCATATTACAAAACACCCTTCCGCAAATCACGGCTTAAATGAACTCTTTAATGATACTATTCTGTTAAAAACAGGATTTTCCTTAGTAAAATGCTTTGAATCCGCAATAAAATAGCCTAAGCGCATAAACTGAAATCTGTCCATAGGGCTGCAGTCTGCAATATATGGCTCAACCATTGCGTCAACGGTTTTAATTGAATCCGGGTTAAGACTGTAGCCGTTGTCTGAAGTCTCGTCCTTAACAACAAGGTTTTCGTAAAGGTTAACCTTTGCTTTAACCGCCGCAGGGGCATAAACCCAGTGGATTGTTCCCTTAACCTTTCTTGTAAGGCAGTTTCCGCCCTTTGTCTCCGGGTCGTATGTGGCGTAAATAGTCTGAATAACGCCGTTTTCGTCCTTTGAAACGCCCGTACACTTTATGAAATATGCGCCCTTAAGTCTTACCTCCTTGTCGGGAGACAGTCTGAAATATTTCTTGGGGGGCTCTTCCATAAAGTCCTCACGTTCGATATAAATCTCTCTGCCGAACTCAACCTGTCTTTCGCCCAAAGCTTCATTATCCGGGTGGTTGGCTACGGTTAAGAACTCGCTTTGACCCTCGGGGTAGTTTGTTATAACAACCTTAACAGGGTCTAAAACTGCCATAGCAACGGGAGTATCTCCCTTAAGATCCTCTCTTATGCAGTATTCAAGCTGACCCATATCAACGGTTGAATTAGCCTTAGCAACCCCTATCATTTCACAGAAGGTTCTTACAGCTGAGGGGGTATAGCCTCTTCTTCTTATTCCGCAGATTGTGCAGAGACGGGGGTCGTCCCAGCCGTCAACCTGATTTGTTTCAACCAAATTTCTCAAATATCTCTTGCCCATAATTGTGTCTGTCAAATTAAGCTTTGCAAACTCAATCTGTCTGGGTATAACCTTAAAATCACCTATTTCTCTTATAACCCAGTCATAAAGAGGGCGGTGGTCCTCAAATTCAAGAGTACAGATAGAATGGGTAATTCCCTCGATTGCGTCCTCAACAGGGTGGGCAAAGTCATACATAGGGTAGATACACCACTTGTCGCCGCTGGCGTGGTGGGTCATATGTGAAATTCTGTAAATTACGGGGTCTCTCATATTCATATTGGGAGACGCCATATCAATTTTAGCCCTTAAGGTTTTTTCTCCGTCCGCAAATTCCCCTGCCTTCATTCTTTCGAAAAGGTCAAGGTTTTCTTCAACGGAACGGTCTCTCCAGGGGCTGTTTTTGCCGGGGGTAACAAGGTCGCCTCTTGCTTCCTTCATTTCAGCGGCAGTCATATCGCAGACAAAAGCCTTTCCCTTTTTAATAAGCTTTACGGCAAATTCATACATCTTATCAAAATAAGACGAAGCGAAATAAAGCCTGTCGTCCCAGTCAAAGCCCAGCCACTTAATATCCTCTTTTATGGAGTTTACAAACTCAACGTCCTCCTTGGCAGGGTTTGTATCGTCAAATCTCAAATTGCATTTTCCGCCGTAAAGCTCCGCAATTCCGAAATTAAGGCATATGGACTTGGCGTGGCCTATATGCAGATAGCCGTTTGGCTCCGGAGGGAAACGTGTGTGAACCTTGTTAAGCTCACCCTTTAAGTCCTCCTGAATATAATTGTGAATAAAGCCTGCTGTTTCGCCGAACTTGTTAGCTCCTTCATTTGTCATAACAACAACCTCCGAAATATATATTTGTGCCGAAAAACGGCTTCTATAAAGTATTCGCAAAAATTATGTGCATTTTTGTGAAAATTTTCAAAACGATTTTGCACTGAAATCTCTGTGATAAAAAACCTTTCCGCAGTGTTCGCAAAGACCGAACCTTAAGATCTTGTCTGTTTTATCGTTGGAAAGCGTAAAGTCAAGCATTACCTTTTCTTCCCTGCCGCTTTTTTCACAGCTGTGTCTCTGAAAATAATAGTTTGAGCTTTCTTCAAAGTCATCTTTATTTGCAATTCTCTGAAGCTCCTGAAGCAAATCCATACTGTACCCTCCCGAACACTTTAATAATAGAATTT
>JAJBVU010000159.1 GCA_020859645.1 Eubacterium sp.
TTTTAGGCTCAGGCTCTTCCTTAACTTCAGGCTCAGGCTCTTCAACAGTCTCCTTTTCCTCTGCTTCTACAGCTGAATTTTCTTCTGTATCGTCTGAAAAATCCTCTTCGGCAGTTGTCTCATCGGAAACCTCGGGTTCTGCTTCCACCGCTTCGGGTTCTTCCGGCACATCTTACTCTTGGGATTCCTGTGTTTCTTCCTCTGCCTTTAAAATTTCGGCTTCTGTATTATTGTTTTTTTCGTTTTCTTCTTTTTTCTTTTTGAAAATATTAAAAAATGCCATTTTTTAATTCCTCCTGTTAATCTATTAGGCTGTAAGTGCGTCTGCCTCTTTAAGGCTTACGGAAACCATTTTCGAAATGCCCTGCTCCTGCATAGTAATTCCGTAAAGATTATCCGCTTCAACCATAGTGCCTTTTCTGTGGGTAATAACTATAAACTGTGACGTATCGGAAAGGCTCTTTATGTATTTGGCGTAGCGGCTGACGTTTGCTTCATCAAGAGCCGCTTCGATTTCATCAAGTATGCAGAAGGGCGAAGGCTTCAGTCTCAAAATCGCAAAAAGCAAAGCCATAGCAGTCAGCGCCCTTTCACCGCCCGAAAGCAGGAGCATACTCTGAAGCTTCTTTCCCGGGGGCTGGGCGTTAATTTCAATTCCCGAATTGAGAACGTCGCTTTCGTCAGCTAACGCAACATAGGCTGTTCCTCCGCCGAACATCTCTTTAAACACCTTTTTAAAGCTTTCGTTTATAGCCTTAAAGCCCTCTGAAAACTTGTCCTTCATAATCGTTTCAAGCTGATCGGTGATTTGGGCTAAGTCCTGTTCAGCCTTTAAAATATCAGCCCTTTGAGATGTCAAAAACTCATATCTTTCCTTTGTTTCGGCATATTCCTCCGGTGCGGCTGTGTTGACACTGCCCAAAGATTTAATCTGCCCCTTAAGCTCCTTAGCCCTTTTGTTAAGGTCATTCAGGCTTAAGCCCTCTTTGAAAAGCTTCACCGCTTCGGGATAGGTTATTTCATAGCTTTCCCACATACTGTCATAAAGACTGCGGCTTTTTTCTCTGACTGCTGAAAGTCTCTCGTCGCCCGATGTCTTTTGTCTGTTCAGATTGAGCAAGGTATCGTTTATATCCTTAATTTCCTCTTCAATTTCCGAAACTGCCTTGTTTATTTCATATCTTTCCTTTAAAAGTCCGTTGTAGGCTTCTGTTTTTTTATCCGCTTCAAGGCTTAAGCTTTGGGCTTCCTCTTCGAGACGCTGTTTGTCAGCTTCCGCCTTTTCAATGTCTGCGGCAAGCTTCTCGCTTTCCTGAGTGCTAAGCTGTTCATCATTCTTAATGCCTTCGATTTCGCCCTTAAGTCTTTCCGTATCCTTTTCAAGCGACAAAAGCTCTGCGGCGGTTCTTTCGCTTTCAAGCCTTAAAGCCGTCAGGCTCTTGTTTTTCTCTTCAAGACTTTCCCTTAGCTTTTGAGCCTTTTCTCGGGATACACCTAAGCTTTCGTTAAGACCTTCAAGCTTTTCTTCGCTTTCGGAAAGACCCTTACCGGCTGCCCCCAAAAGATCTGCCCCCGTCTGTTCCTCCTCGGTCAAGCCCTTAAGCTCGCTGTTTTGTCGTTCAAGCCTTTCTCTTCCCTCTTTCAAAAGCTTTTCTTCGCTTTCAAGACGGGTTTTAATGCTTTCAAGTCTTACGGCTTTGCCGTTATAGGCGGTTCTGTTGCTTTCAATGTCTCTTTTAACCGATGACAGATTAAAATTAACCCCCGCAAGCTGATCGTTTATCTTGCTGAGTTCAGCTTCAAGGCTTGTCTTTTCGCCTTTAAGCCTGTCAAGATCGTTTTTACGTGAAAGAATACTCCCCTGTTTTCGTGAGGATGCGCCGCCTGTTATAGAGCCGCCGGCGTTGAAAATTTCCCCTGTTAAGGTTACTGTTTTAACTGAGTAGCCTGTCTTTTTGGCAAGGGCAATTCCGTTTTCAAGTGTGTCCACAACGGCGGTTCTGCCCAAAAGTCCCTTTATAACTCCCGAATATTTTTCGTCGCAGCTTACAAGCTCGTCAGCTGAGCCTATAAAGCCCTTAAAGCTTCTCACATCGTTATTAAGCCCGGAAAAGCTCTTTTTAACTGCCGTCAAGGGCATAAAGGTAGCCCTTCCGCCCTTGGTCTTTTTTAGAAAGTTAATGGCTTCCTTGGCGGTTTCCTCGCTTTCGACAATTACGTTCTGCAATGCTCCCCCCAAAGCCGTCTCTATGGCAAGCTCATATTCCTTGTTTACCGAAATAAGCTCGCCTACTGCGCCGCAAATTCCCTTAAGGCTGTTCCTGTTTTTAAGAACGGCTTTAACGCCGTTATAATAACCCTCATAAGAGGATTCCAGCCCCGAAAGTATGTTGATTTCGGACTTTTTATTGTTTATGCCGAAGGTCAGCTCCTTCTGCTTTTTTTCTAAGCTTTCTGATTTTATGCTTAAGTCACGGCTTTCGCTTAAAAGCGCCTGACGGCTTTTTTCAAGGGTGTCAACAGCCGACAAAATTTCCTGTTTTTCCGTGTTACTTGCAGCGAACCGGGCGTCCGGTGGGTGTACCTGACCCTCGCTGACCACAGGCTCTTCAAGAAGCTTTGCCCTTCTGTCTTTAATGCCTGACATTCTTTCCGAAAGCTTGGCAATTTCTTCCTTTTTGTCCGCAGAGCCTTTCATAACCCCTAAAATTTCTTCGTTTACCTTTTCCGCAAGGGCTTCTTTTTCGGCAATTTCAGCCTGAAGGGCTTTAACCTCGCCCTCTGCTGTCTCTGCCTTTTGGTTTATGCCCTCAAGGGCTGTCAGCGAAAGCCTGCTCCTTGTTTCAACAGTTTCAAGCTCTTTGGTTTTCTCTTCAATTGATTTTAAAGCCGCTTTGCGGTTTTCAGCCATTTTGGCAGTCTGCTGAAGTCTGTGTTCACGTTCCGCTGTCAAAAGCTTAATTTCACCCAATTTATCGTTATAGCCTACCTTAAGCTCCGTTATTTCTTCGTTCAGCTTTTCAATATCGCTGTTAAGCCTTTCGGAGTTCTCCTTTTTCAGGCTTTTTTTGCCTTCCGCTTCACTGAGCGTTTTCTCAGTCTCTTCGATTTGGGTTTGAAGAGTTTCTGCCGCTGCGGAAAGCTTTTCGATTTGGGCTTCGTATTTTTTTACATCTAAAACAAATATGCTTATGTCCGTTTCTTTAAGTTCTTCGGAAAGCTTCAAATATTTTTTAGCCTTTTCGGCTGCCTTCTCCAAAGGCTCAAGTCTGCCCTCTGTTTCGGAAATTATATCCTCCACTCTGAGAAGATTTGCCCTTTCGTTTTCAAGCTTTTTAGCCGCTTCGTTTCGTCTGTTTTTGAATTTTACAATTCCGGCGGCTTCTTCAAAAAGGGCTCGTCTGTCCTCGCTTTTGGCAGACAAAATCTCGTCAATTCTGCCCTGACCTACGATAGAATAGCCCTCTTTGCCTACACCTGTATCCATAAACAGCTCTAAAATGTCCTTTCTTCGGCAGACTGCGCCGTTTATGAGATAAGCGCTTTCCCCTGAGCGGTAGAGCCGTCTTGTGACAGTAACCTCCGCAAAGTCAATATTAAGCTTTCCGTCCTCATTGTCAATAACCAGTGAAACCTCCGCAAAGCCCAAAGGCTTTCTGTTTTGGGTTCCGGCGAAAATTACGTCCTCCATTTTCTGACCTCGGAGATTTTTTGCTCCGGCTTCGCCCAAAACCCAGCGGACAGCGTCTGCAACGTTGCTTTTTCCGCTGCCGTTAGGTCCCACAACCGCAGTTATTCCCCTTGTGAATTTAAGTCTTATCTTTTCGGGGAACGATTTAAACCCCTGCATTTCAAGCTGTTTTAAATACATAGCCAACCTCTTTTAATAGTTTTCTTCTATCTTTTTTATCTCTTTATATAAAAATTCATTATAAGGTGTTTTTATGTTGTGCTTCTTCCCAAGCCTATTTATTGTGCCCGAAAAAAGCTCAACCTCTGTTTTTCTCTTGTTTAAAACGTCCTGTCTTAATGACGGCATACCCTGTGGGTTAAGCCCGTCTAAAACCTTTACCCAATATTCTACGTCACCTTCGTCAAGGTTTATACCTTCTGCCTGACCTACTTCCATAACCTCTCTCATAGCCCCTATCATAACCTCTCTGGGTTTCCCCTCTTTCTGAAGCACGTCAAAACAGCAGTCGAAAACCGCTGCAGCCTGATTACAGCCTGTGTTTAAAAGAAGCTTTCCCCAAAGATTTTTAGACATATCCTCAGGCATTTTATAGGGAAAGGCGGTTCTGTCGAAAAACTCCTTTAAGGCGGCAATGTTTTCGTCACTGCCTACGGAGCCTACTCTGCCGAAGTTCAAAAAGCCCATATCTCTGTAGGTTATGGCGTTGTCAACCTTAAGGGAATCCATACACTGGGCTGTGGAATAAACCACGTTTTCAGCACCGAATTTTTCTGCAATATCCTCTTCGCTTGCTATGCCGTTAAGAAGGGACACGAAAATTGTCTTTGAGTGAACAAAGCCCTCTGCAAGCTTAAGAGCCTCTCCCATAGCTGAATATTTTACGCCGAAAAGCATAAGGTCGACTTTAGGTGAATTTTCCCCCGGTGAAACATAGTTCATATCGCACAAAACGCCGTTTTTGTAAATTCCCTTTTCTCTATATCTTTTAACTCTTTCTTCATCGGCAATAACATAAAAGTTTTCTTTTCCCACTTTATCGCTTAAATATGAGCCGAACAATATTCCCAAAGCGCCGAAGCCCACAATTCCTACCTTTTTAATCACGTCAATTCCTCCCAAGTAAAAATTATCTTCATCATCTCAGTCTTAATAAACATTTATAATGCATTATATCATATATATTTAAACATTTCAAATATTTTCAAAGATTTTTAACACAAAGCAGAAAACAGTCATATTATATCAATATGCTTTAAAAAGGAGTCTGCGCCTATGCCCGTATTAAGAATTAAAGGCGGTACGCCCTTAAGGGGTGAAATTTATGCTTCAGGCGCAAAAAACGCCGTACTGCCTATGACAGCCGCCTCTGTTTTGATCCGCGGAAGGGTTACATTAACAAACTGCCCCCGAATAACAGACGTGGAAACCTCTGCGGAAATTATAAAGGCTTTGGGAGGAAACGCCGAATTTGATAAAAACACTCTGACAATTGACTGTACTGATTTAAGCCTAACCCGAATACCTCAAAGGCTTTGTGAAAAAATGCGTTCAAGCATAACATTCTGCGGTCCTCTTTTGGCTCGGTTCGGCTGTGTGGGCTTTTCTGAGCCGGGAGGATGTATTTTAGGGAAACGTCCCATAGATCTGCACATTAAAGGCTTTAAGGCTATGGGTGCTGAGGTTATTGAAGAAAGAGGAAAAATAACCCTAAAAGGCAGTCTTAAGGGTGCCGAAATAAATCTGCCCTTGCCCAGTGTGGGGGCGACCCAAAGCCTTATGGCTGCCGCCTGTCTTGCCAAAGGTACAACTGTAATAACTAACCCCTCAAAAGAACCGGAAACTCTTGTACTTGCAGACTTTCTAAATCTATGCGGAGGAAAAATCCGCTTTTATGAAAACAAAGTTGAAATTGAGGGGGTATCTTGGCTTCATTCGGCACAGGCAAGAGTTATTCCCGACAGAATAGAAGCCGCAACCTATCTTTGCGCCGCAGCAGCCACAAGGGGAGAAATTACAATAAGGGGCATAACCCTTTCCGACCTTGGCATAATCGGCGATGTGCTAAAAAAAACAGGCTGTATTCTGACGGAAGAAGAAAACGCCGTTACCCTAAAAGCACCTCAGCGGCTCAATGCCATAGACGAAATAACAACAGCCCCCTATCCCGGCTTTCCCACAGATTTACAGCCCCAAATCTGTGCGCTTCTGTCATTGGCTCAGGGAACAAGCCTTGTAAAAGAAACTGTTTTTGAAGCCCGAAACCGTCACATTGGGGAGCTTATAAAAACAGGGGCTGAAATAACCGAGAAAAAGGGAAGCTTTATTATAAAAGGCGTTAATTCACTTAAAGGGGCAAAGCTTAACGCCTTCGACCTCAGAGGAGGAGCCGCCCTTATTATCGCCGCACTTTGTGCAGATGGAACAAGCGAAATTCATAACCCTCACCATATTTTCAG
>JAJBVU010000116.1 GCA_020859645.1 Eubacterium sp.
CTATAATAAGACTGTAGGCGGATATATGCTCGGGGTTAAGCGTGACAGCCTTTTCGAGATCCTTAGCCCAGCTTTCAACGCTCTGACCGGGGTAAAAAAACATAAGGTCTATGTTTATATTTTTAAACCCTGCTTCTCTGGCTTCATAAAAAGCCGCTTCTGCCCTTTCCGCACTGTGAACCCTGCCTAATAATTTAAGGTGTTCGTTGTTAAAGGACTGAACCCCCATACTGAGCCTGTTTATTCCGAAGCTTAAATAAGCCTTAAGCCCCTGAGGTGAAAGGCTGTCGGGGTTGGCTTCCATAGTGACCTCACAGTCTTTTTCAGGGGGGAAGCAGCTGAAAACAGCCGTCAAAATTTCGCCTATATACACAGGGGGAATAAAAGAGGGAGTGCCGCCGCCTATGAAAACAGTTCGGCACTTTTCCCCCTTATAGGGACTTTCATTTATTTCCTTTATAAGTGCATTTTTATAAGCCTTAACCTCCTCTCCCTCAGGGGGAAAGGAGTTAAAGTCGCAGTAGCCGCACTTGGCTCTGCAAAAAGGAATGTGAATATAAATTCCCAACATTTAATTCACCTCAAAAATATTTATCAGTTTTTAACGGGCTTCACCATTCCGGCATATAATTTTTTCGTTCCGGCGTTAAATTCTATTGTAAGAAGCATATCTCCCCCCGAGGGCTTAACCTCTAAAACCGTTCCTATGCCGTATTTAAGCTGTCTGACCTTGTCGCCGACCTTAAAGCTGACCCTTGAGGGGGTGGCTGCGGCGGTTTTGGGTTTTGCTCCGAAGCCCGAACCTACTCTGTAGGGAGCTTTTTCTCCGCCGGGCTTATAGGTTTTTATTCCTCCGTTGGGGTTTAATCCCTTTGAAGCAAGAGCAGCCCCTTCCTTGGGAGACAAATTGTTCAAATATTTTAAGGGAATTTCTCTTAAAAATCTTGAAGGGGGATTTGTGTTAAGCTGACCCATCTGCATTCTGCTTGCGGAACAGGTCAAAAACAGTCTCTCCTGCGCTCTTGTTATGCCAACATAGCAAAGGCGTCTTTCCTCTTCAAGCTCCGACATATTGGGTGAATTATCCACCATAGACGAGGGGAAAATTCCGTCCTCAAAGCAAGCCAAAAATACAACGGGGAACTCAAGACCCTTTGAAGCATGGAGCGTCATAAGGGCAACAGCTCCGTTTTCGCTTTTAAGTGCGTCCGTATCGGAAACAAGAGAAATCTCGTCCAAAAATGCCGCAAGGGAAGGATCGTCGGGGTTTTCCTCTTCAAATTCCACAGCCTTGTTTTGAAGCTCATAAAGGTTTTCAACCCTGTTTTTGGCTGTTATTTCCTCCTCCGACTGAAGCTCGGGAAGATAGCCTGTTTTCCAGTAAATATCGTCCAAAAGCTGACTTACGGGGGTGTCTAAAGACTCCTGTAAAAGTCCGTTCATAAGCTCTCTGAACTCAATAAGCTTTTTGCTTCTTGTTTTAAATTCGGGGTAGTTCTCTATGTTTTCAATAACCTCATACATACTTATGTTGTTTGCTCTTGCGCATATTGCAAGTCTTTCAACGGTTGTGTCCCCTATTCCTCTTCTTGGCACGTTTATAATTCGCATAAGGTCAACCTCCGAAGAGGGGTTATATATAAACTTAAGGTACGCAAGCATATCCTTAATTTCCATACTTTCATAAAATGAATGACCTCTGACCACCACATAGGGGACAGACGCTTTAACCATTCCCTCGCCTAAAACTCTTGAAAGGGAGTTGTTTCTGTAAAGAATGGCTATATCGTTATAGCTGTAATTTCCCCTGTTTACAAGGCGTTTTATGTTGTCGGCTATGAAAGCCGCTTCGTCTCTGTCGTTTTGGCTTCTGAAGTATGTAATAGGCTCGCCGTCACCCTTGTCGGTCCAAAGGGTTTTGCCCTTTCTGCCTGCGTTGTTTTTAATGACCTCGTTGGCTGCATTCAGAATATTTGAGGTTGAGCGGTAGTTTTGTTCAAGCCTTATAACCTCAGCTTCGGGGTAATCCTCTTCAAAATCCAAAATGTTTCGAATATCCGCACCTCTGAAGGCGTAAATGCTTTGGTCATCGTCGCCCACAACGCAGAGATTTCTGTATTTTTTGGCAAGAAGATTTACCAAATTATACTGTGTTGTGTTGGTATCCTGATATTCGTCTACCATTATATATAAAAATCTTTCCTGATAGCGTTCAAGCACCATAGGAAATTTAACAAAAAGCTCCGTTGTTTTCAAAATAAGATCGTCAAAGTCGAAGGAATTGTTTCTGAAAAGCGCCTTTTGATATTCGTCATAAATTGCTGCATAAAGCTTTTCATTGTGAGCTTCCGCCTTTGCAAAGGCTTCGTCCGGCAGAATACCGTTGTTTTTGCAGCTGCTTATATATGAAAGAACACTTTTGGGTCTTACTCTTTTATCGTCAATATTGCCTTCTTTAAGTATGTTTTTAACAAGCTTTTCACTGTCTGAGGTATCGAATATGGTAAAACCCTTTTGATAGCCCAAAAGCTCGGCGTGACGCCTTAAAATTCTGACACAGGTTGAGTGAAAGGTTGAAACCCACACCTCAGCCCCTGAGGGACTTGTTTTTTCAACTCTTTCCTTCATTTCTTTAGCTGCCTTGTTTGTAAAGGTTATAGCCAAAATATTCCAAGGCTTAACACCGTTTTCAATCATATATGCTATTCTATGGGTTAAAACCCTTGTCTTTCCGGAGCCTGCCCCAGCCAAAATCAAAAGTGCGCCGTCCTTATGAAGAACAGCCTTTTTCTGCATTGGGTTAAGCCCCATTAAGATATTATCCATTATCACCTTACTCCTTTTACTGATTTAAAACCTATATTTCCGAATATTATTTTACAGCCCTAAGAATTTAAGCATTTCTCCGCTGTCTCTGTTTATAATAAGCTCCTCCGGCATTTCAGCCTCGGCAAGCAACGGCTCGATATAAGAAAAATTTCCTATATTTGTGTGGTAGTGAGAATCGCTGCCTAAAATCACCGGATATGAGTGCTTTTTGCACTCCTTTAAGATTTCCATAACCGTCTTTTCTCCGCCCTTTCGTGAGTTCATAGGGTTAAAGGACGCATTGTTTATTTCTATAAGAGTGTTGTTTTCGTAAGCCGCCTTAACCACCTTTTCTACGTCAAAGGGATATCGGGGATCTCCCGGGTGGCCCAAAATATGCACTCTTTTGTTTTTAGCCGCATTTACAAGGGCGTCTGTGGCTTCTCTTGGGGTAATGCACACAACGTGAAGGCTTGCAATAACAAGCTGAAGCCTGTCAATAATTCTGTCAGGCAAATCGATTGTACCCTCATCGTCTAAAATATTAAGCTCAACCCCTCTTAAAACCCTTACCCCCTCAATATAATCAGGCAGTACATTCAAATTATAAAAATGAAGCTCACAAGCCCCTCCCGGCATTTTGGGAGCATGGTCTGTTAAGCCTATCATTTCAAGCCCTTTTTCTTTGGCAAAACGGGCGTTTTCAGTCACAGTGCTGTAGGCGTGACCGCTTGCCAAAGAATGAATATGCAAATCAAATTTATATTTCATATCTTCACCTCGTTTAAGCAAGCAGCGGATCTTTTACGCCGTTTTTAAGAAAAGCCGCTTCACGGTCACGACAGGTTCCGCAGACTCCGCAGGGCTTCTCTCCCCCTTCATAACAGCTCCAGGTCAGTTCATAAGGCACATTAAGCTCCAGCCCTTTTTTAACAACCTGTGCCTTTGTTAAGCCCACAAAGGGGGTCACAAGGGTGAGACTTCCGCCGCTGCCCTCAAACATTGCGCTGTTCATAGCCGCCGCAAAAGCCTGTGAGCAGTCGGGGTAGGCGTTTCCGGCTGCGTCGTCTGCGTGTGCACCGTAGTAAACCTCCGAACAGCCCTTTGAAAGAGCCACTGCCGAAGCGGCAGACAAAAACAAGCCGTTTCTGAAGGGAACATAGGTTGAAACAGGGCTTCCCCCTGTTTTTTCAAGCTGCTCCGCATAGCTTTCCTTGGGGATTTCGTTTTCAGACCCCTTAAGAAGTGAACATTCACTGTAAGCGAAAACACTGCTTAAGTCTACGATATAATGCCCCACTCCGTAAAACTCAGCCACCTTTTTAGAAGCCTGAATTTCCTTATCGTGCTTCTGACCGTAGAAAATCGAAAGAGCAATAACCTCTTCCGCTCCGTATTTATTAACCGCAAGTGCAAGACAGGTGGCGCTGTCAAGTCCTCCGCTGAGTAAAACCGCCGCTTTCACAGCTCTCATCTCCTTAATCTTGTCTGTAAGTCTTTGTCTGTTTCAAATCTTCCTCTTAATGTTTCTGTGTAGGTCTTTGCCGCTGTCTTTTTAATGCCCCTTGCGGTCATACAGCTGTGAGAAGCCTCTATTAAAACAGCCACATCGTCTGAGCCTGTAATTATAGCCATAATTTCGGCTATGTCGCTGCCCAGTCTTTCCTGAAGCTGAAGCCTTTTAGCCGCCATATCGGCAATTCTGGCAATTTTCGAAAGACCCACAACCTTTCCCTTGGGTATGTAGGCAACGCTGACCTTCATATCATACATAAGAGCCATATGATGCTCGCAGTAGCTGAAAACCTCTATGTCTTTAACGAAAACCATATCGGAATTTGAGGTCAGATAGTCCTCTTCCTCAAATGTTTTGTTAAACATTTCCGCAATTTCGGCGTTTGAGTAGTTCATTCCCTCAAAAACCTCGTCATACATTTTGGCTACTCTTTTAGGCGTTTCTCTTAAGCCCTCTCTGTCGGGGTCATCGCCCAAAGCCTTTAAAATTTCTCTTATGTGAAACTCTATTTTTTCAGTATCTATCATAATCACACACCTCTTTTGTCGGCACTCCATATAAATTTATGAAGCTGAAGCTGCAGGTTGACATTGTTAAGCTTGTTTTTTATTATAAAATCCACTATTTCACTTGGTTCGATTTTTCCGAAAACAGGGCTTAAATATATTGGGCATTTGGGATTTTCTCTTTCAATTACCTCTTTGGCTTTCTCCAAATCCTCCGAACTTCCGCAGACAAATTTAAGAGTGTCCGCAGAACTTATATATTTGTAGTTTTCCATATTCATAGCCATTTCTGAAAGGCTCGAAGGGCATTTATAATCCAAAGTGAATGAGGGTCTGTTTTTGAAGTGCATAAAAGGCTCAATTAAGACACTGCCGTTTGTTTCGATTTCAACCCTTAAAAAATCGTCCGAACACAATTTGTTCAAGAGTACCCCCAACTCCTTTTGAATAAGTGGTTCACCACCGGTTAAGGTTACGCATCTTATGCCCGTTTCCTTAATATAGGCATAGATTTCGTCCTCGGTCATAAGCTCATATTCACAGCCCTCTTCATTTGCCCACATTGTGTCGCAGTAGGAACAGCGGAGATTGCATCCCTTAAACCTTATGAAAACAGCCGGCTTTCCGGCGTTTCTGCCCTCTCCGTTTATGCTTACGAATTTTTCAACAACCTTATATTCCGCCATTTTACAAGCCCTCTTCATATCTGGCATAATTCACCGGAGTTTCATAGACCTCTGTGCTTTTAACACTATAGCCCCTCTGCTTCATTCTGTCAAAAAAATATTTTGCAAAGCTTTCCGCCGTTGGTCTGAATGAAACCTCTGTTACGCTGAAGCCGTTTTCTCTGAGCATATTAAGCAAAGCTTCCTTCATACTGCCCTTTTCTATAATAAGCCTGTGGTCGAGACTTTCCGTTTCGTCTCTCAAAGCTTCCTTAAGAGCCGAAAAGTCGCATAACATTCCCCTTGTCTGCTTGTCTTGGTTTAAATTGTCTCCCCCTATTTCAACAACAACCCTCCACCTGTGACCGTGAATGTTGCTGCATTTTCCCTCATAGCCCGACAGAAAATGAGCCGAGTCGAAGCAGCTTTCAGTTTTTAAATAATACATATATAAAATACATCCCACCCCTCCCAAAACGCTGCATAAAAAAAGAGCCAAACCAAGCCCTTGAAAAGAGACGTAAATTGCCTCAATAAAAGCCTAGTTTTGTTTACAGACAGGAGGGTCACGAACTGTCTTTTTTATTTTTAAAGTTTTATCTGTGATTACAATATTATCA
>JAJBVU010000117.1 GCA_020859645.1 Eubacterium sp.
GGCTTGCAAAGTTTGAATTTATATGTTATGTTAGGGTTATAGCATATGCTTTTGAATATATCGAAAGCCGTAAGTATACGACAACGACACCTATTATTCTATTTTAAAGGAGCTGACAAAAATGAAAAAGAATTTGTTAATTATTGCGGCTGTATGTTTGGCTGCGGCTTTTACAGGCTGCGGCTCAGGCTCAAATGCAGCAGATGAGGAAACCGCCGAGGTTTCGGAGGAAGCGGATAAAGCCGAGAAAGCGGAAAGCGGCGAAGAAAATGTTCTTAAAGCCGCTGCGGAAGCAGAGCAAATTTATACTCTTCTTTCAAAGTATGACAACGTCTATTATAAGACAGTATATTATGATGCCGACGGAGAAAAATATCTTACTGATTATGAATATGCGGACAAGGATATGTATGTCAGCGAAGAGGACAGCGGAAATATTTACGTTGCCATAGCCGACCATATAATGGAGCTTGACGCCGACGGAAATGTTTCCGAATATGTTGTTATGGACGGATCAGGCTATGACTATTGGACAGCCGATAAAGAAAACTTTATGTTTACCTACAACGATGAAGAAGAGGTTTTGTCTCAGACGGAGGAGGACGGAAATATAATCGTAAATTCAAGGCTTGATACTGACGAGGGTTATGAAGAGTATACCTACACAATTGACAGCGAAACAATGGAAATGAGCCGTGTTTTCACAGTTTATTATGACACCGAGGGCAATGTTGACGTAAGCAGCGAAAAGGAACTGGGCTTTAACACCGACATTTATGAAATACCCGAAGAAATTACCGCTGCTATGTCACCCGAAGAAACAAGAACTGTCACTGTGATCTCCGACCCGGGAACCGATGAGGAAAAGGTTCAAACACAGGAAATCGGCAAGGGTGTGTTTGCTAAGATTGCGCTGGCAGAGGGCTACACTACAATGTATGATGATGAAGCCTGTACAGAGCCCCACCAATTGTCGGGACTTGATGATGACATAACTATTTACGTTGCAAAGGGCAAATAATTAAATTTTAACACAGAAAAAAGCCATACTCCCAATTGGGAATATGGCTTTTTTGCTGCTTAATTATTTTGTTGTCAACTCAGGCGGAAAGCTCTGTTAAAAGATCAGTCACATCGGAGGAAATATATGTTACTCCGTTTTCAATATATGTTTCAAGACCAAGCTCAAGTTCTTTGCCGTCTGAAGAGATCAGAGAGCTTCCGTCTTTGAACATTATTTCGGTTCCGTCTATAGTTACATATGCACAGTCGGGAGTTTCTGCGTACCATGAAACCTCACAGCCCATAGCTTCAAAGGTGGTTCTTAAGGGAATGTATTCAAGTATGTTTATTCTGGTGTCCGGTTCGGCATAATCACTGCCTATGGTTCCTCCCAGAGTTTCTATATAATCCTCAATTATCTGAGTATCAAGTATGCCCATATTATTGACTATTTCATCGTCATCAAACATTGTGTAGCCGCTGCCGCTTTCCTTAAGCAAATATTCAATTGAAGCTATTGTATAGCTGCCGTTTACGTCAATAGGCTCATACTCCCCTGTTTCGCTGTTGAGTATTTTCACATTGCTTATTCTGCGTTCTCCCTCTATTCCCGAAAACAGCTCGTTTTCATCAAGAATTACAGGTGTGGGAATACTTGTGTTTACATTAAATTTAATTCCCGATACCTGTAAAAACCCTCCGGCTTCCTCAGGGTTATTCCTAACGGAGTGCTCCAGCATATCAAGGACAGTCTGACCGGAAACCTCAGCCGAGCAGACAAGATTTCCGTAAGGGAACATAGCCAAAATATCGTTGTAGGTTATATCACCGGGGGCAATGTCGCCTTTTATTCCGCCGCCGTTCATAATTCCTATGTCTGCATCAAGCTCAATTCTGAAAGCATCGGTGCAGAAATCCCCTATGTTTGTTTCTGCATTTCTGACAGCACGGTCACCGTTTTCATCAAGAGTTGTAAGGGTTACGCTGCTTTGCCCCACTACTCTGTCCCCTGTTGCCGCATATTCAGCTTCAATATCGCTGACAACCTTGCTGACTGCTTCGTCCTCACCTTCATATGAGGCAGTTTCTATAAGCTCTGTTGAAAGCTCTCCGCCGCTTATGGTGAGACAGCCCATATATTCAAACTTTGTTCCCACAGATGAAATCAAAACATCCTCCCCGTTTTTATCGGGAACAGTTTCGCTTTCTATAACACTGTGGGAGTGTCCGTCAAGCATTACGTCTATGCCCGAAGTGTGAGCGGCAACCTCCTGAGCAGTCCATTCCTCCGTTACATATTCCGTTCCCAAATGAGACAGGGCTATTATGTAGTCGGCTCCGTCGGCTTTCGCCGCATCAATGCTGTTTTGAACTGTTTCGTAAAGGTTGTCTCCGCAGAAGCCGTAAACATAATCGCCGTTATCGTCTGTAAAATATACAGGCGTAGACTTTGTTATGCTTTCGGGAGTGGTAATTCCAATATATGCTACGTCCGTATCGCCGTAGGAAATTATTGTGTAGGGGTCGTAAACCGTTTCGCCGTCAGACTCTGTAATAAAATTACAGGAAACGGTTTTTGCGGTAAGCTCATCCGTAAGCTCTGCAAGAGTGGGAATTGTGTAGTCAAATTCGTGGTTTCCCAGTGTAACAACGTCATAGCCTACGGCGTTCATTATTTGGATTATATATTCTCCGTCGGAAACCGCCCCTATTGCTCCCCCTTGAACAAAATCTCCGCAGGACACAACAGATACATAATCCGTTTTTTCTTCCGCTTCGGTTTTAAGCGCCGCCAGCTTTGTATAGCCCTCAACGGCACAGTGAACGTCGCTTTCAAACAATATAACAATATCCTCCGAAGCGTCGGCATAAACCGTTCCGTTAAACGTTGTCAGAGCAACTGCCCCTCCGCAAATCAGCGCCAAAAGCTTTCTTTTTAAACTCATTTTCATCAAGCTCCTTTCTTTTTTCAGCTGTTTCTTGTAAATGTATAGGTTTGACCGTTTTGCATAACGTATACACTAATTTGATTTTCGGAAACAATATCATATGACCATGCCTCCGACCACCCTGCCTCATCACTGCCCAGCTTGTGAACAGCATCCTCTATTTTGTAGTGATCTGTGTTATAACCGGTTATGGGCATATAGTAATCGCACCAAATAGTTCCGTCGTCATCTTCATTAACATAAAAATTTAAATGAAATTCTCCGCTTGTCCAATTTCCTATTAAAAACTCTTCAATGTATTTATCTGTTTTAAGTATTTCCTTTGTGTCCTCAAAGTCTGTTAATTCTGTCAGCTGCGATATATCGGAAAGGTTCGAATTTTTCGCCTTTATAAGCAGAAGATAATCCTCTTCACGCCCTATATTCTCGGAAGAATTAAAATATTCTTCAGCTGTGTCCAAATCATCTGAATGATATAATTCTATACCCCTTTCATAAACCGCCGCCTTTGTCTCGGACAATCTTTGCTGACTGTCGGAATAATCGCCCAAGCCCTCGAAATATTCACAGGCGCTTAGCAAATCACCGCTGTTCAGCGCCTGAACTGCGCTTGAATAGTCACAATGAAGCACCATTTCTTCAGAGTCCTCATAATTTCCCAGCTCCGAAAAAATTGCCTTGGCTGTCTGGGGACTGCCCTCGTTTAAAAATTGATTAGCTCTGATGTAGTCACACATCTTCACCATTTCTTCCGCATCCTCATATTGACCGAGCTCAGTAAAAATTTCCTTTGCCTCCTGCGGACTGCCCTCAGATAAAAGCTGCTGCGCCGATTCATATTTATTGGCTTTATTAAGATTTCCTACAGCCATTGAGGAAATATATATAACACCCAGTAATACTAATATTCCTGCGGCAATAAAAATTTTACCATGCTTTATGCCTTTGGGTTTAACATTATTATAATCTGCGGTTCTTATATTTTCGCCGCCTGTTTTAACGGGATTTGACCGGCTCTCTGCTCTGACGGAATTTGCTTCACTGACCGCTGCAGCCGTACTTGCCGAGGTATTATTCAAAAGCACGGTTTTATTTTCATCATTGTATGAATTATCTGAAATTTTATTCTCAGGTGAAATATACTCCGTTTTTTGAATTTCCTCATTATTCCGACTTCCCGAAGGCTCGGTTAAAGCTTCCGTTTTTGCTTCAAGAGAAGGATCTGCATATATAACCTCTGTTTCACCATCCCCCGAAGTATTGTTTGAAATAAGAACTGTCTTTGCATCGTCCTCTCTGCCTGCTTCGGCATAGCTGACTGTAGGCTGTTCAGACCTGTCTGTTTCGGCATATGTTATTTTTCTGTCTGAATTGCTGTAAATTATATCCTCCAAATCAGCCCTCATATCCCTCGGGCTTTTATATCTGTCCTCGGGCTTATAGGCGCATGCCTTTAAAATTATTTCCGCAAGTCTGCCGTCGGCGTTAACAGGCTTTTCCAAAGGCTTTCCGCTGATTCTTTCAATAAGTGCCCTTTCCCTGTCAGCCGGGGTTATATTTTGAGGATAAGGGGGCATAAAGGGAGCTCTGTTGTTATTTAAAAGTCTGTACATAACTATGCCCAAAGAATAAATGTCAACAGAAGAGCCGTAGTTTTCTCCCTTATAAACCTCAGGAGCTATGTATGCAAAGGTTCCCTTTTGAGAAAGCCCTGCGGCGGTTTTTTCAATCTGCCTCGCAATTCCGAAATCGCCCAGCTTAAAATCTCCGTCATCAGAAACAAATATATTTTCGGGCTTAATGTCTCTGTGAATGATATTATATTTTTGACATCGCTCCAGTGCTTTGCACATATCTATGCCCAGCTTTATAATATCGTTTCTTGAAATGGAATTGTCTCTTATATAATCAAAAAGACCTGTTAAAAATTCCATTCTTATAAATATGTCCCAGCCTATTTCATTCTCGTCCTTTATAACCATATGGTCTTCATAGCTGACGATATTGCTGTTTCCCTTAAGCTTTGACATAAGAACAAATTCACTTATTATGCTTTCGACAACGCCTTCAAAATAGGTTGTTACGCCTTCCTCGGTTAACCCGTCAGCCATTATGCTTTTAACCTCTGACTGCGACTGTGGAACCCTTATATGTTTAAGAGCCGCAGTATAGGTGTTTCCGAATTCCTTTCTTTCTATTTTATAAACCTTTCCGAAGCTGCCCTCTCCTACCTTTTCTGTTGCATACCAGCTGCCCCACAAGGGTTCGAATTTTTTAATATCATTCATAAGCTGCCTCCTTTATATGTATATTCAGCGTCTTAAGCTTCCTAAAATTCTGCCGATTAAACCTGTTTCTTTTTTCACATATATAACAATAACCGTTGTGTTGTCCTTTGAGCCGCACGTATATGCTTTTTCGGTAAGCCCCAAAGCGGAATTTTTTTCATCCTTGCATTCTTTCAGAAAACTTAAAATTTCTTCGTCCTCCAAAGCTCCCGACAAACCGTCGGAGCATAAAACAAATATATCGCCCTCTTTAAGCTTTTCTTTTTCCGTAACAGCAGCCATATTATCAACATTGTCATACATACCGAGGCACCTTGTAAGACAGTTTTTATATTTGCTCCTGCCGGCATCCTCTCTTTTTATAACACCTGAGCTTATAAGGGCTTCTGTCAGTGTATGGTCTGTAGTCAGCTGTTTTATTGTATTGTTTCTTATATGATAAATTCTGCTGTCACCTATGTTTGCGGCTATAAAACCGTCTGCATCTATATATAAAACCGCTGCTGTAGTACCGGAATTTTTTTCTGCAATGCCTTCGGAGGAAATACATATCTCTCTGTTTGCGGAATTGAAATATTCTTCAAAATCAATTTCTTTGCCGTCATAAGAGCCGAGAACCTCCGCAGCCTTATATGAATCCGCTTCGCCCCTTTCTTCGCCCCCTAAGCCGTCAAACACCCCCGTCAGCACAGAGCTGTTTATTTTTATTTTTTCTTCAAAAACAGTGTCTGCATGATTTATATTCAATAAGTTTCCGGTTATATACAAGTTATCTTCATAGTTTTCTCTGTAAGCGCGTGTTTTTGAACTCACAAATCATTTTAAAACAATAATACACCTCCACATT
>JAJBVU010000091.1 GCA_020859645.1 Eubacterium sp.
ATAAAGGATAGAAATCAAGGCTAATACCCCGATTTCTATCCTTTTAAATTTGAAAAAATAATTTGCTGTTATGAAAAGAAAATCTGCTAAAAAAGAAAATATATTCGTAAAAATTGTATTGAACTTTATGAAGGGTTGTGTTAAAATGATATGATGTAAAGGAGCGAGTTAAAATGACTGAAAATAAAAGGGTTTTCCTGCTTTTGGGCTTTTTAATAATTTTGTGCATTTTAAGTATTTGTTTAAACCATAAAACAGCCACTGTTTTTGAGCCTGAAACAGACACCTCTTTTTCAAGCTTTGAGCCTGTAGAGGAGGAAGTTCCCATAAGCGAAATGACGGAAGAGAGCGGCGAAGAGCCTTCAATATATGACCTGTCGGGCTATATTTTTAAAAACTCAAATGCCTACTGCGAAAGGCTTAAAAGCGAGGTAAACGATTTGGCAAACGATACCTGCGACAGGGATCATCTTTATGAGGTGGCAGCAAGCATTAGGCTCAACCAAATAAGCTATTACACAATGCTGAACGGCAGATATGAGGAAGGAGACTATGACCTTGTGGAAGCCTGCAAAAGCTACTGCTTTAATGTTGAGACGCTGGCTGCCAACATTATGAAATTTATCGAAATCGGCAGAACTAAATATATAAGCCGCTGTATGATCTGCATTTCGGCAGACGAACAGCTTAAAACAAACTTTTATAATGCCCAAAGTGAATATTATAATTTGTATGAGAAAGAAACAACAGCGGACAAATAAGGCTTTACGGGAGGTTCAAAGCCTATGAACAATAAAGACAACCAAATATTCAAATCACAATGGCCTTTTAAGCCTACGGGCGATCAGCCCGAAGCAATAGAGGAGCTTGTTAATGGCTTTAAAGAGGGGGACAAGGCTCAGACTCTTTTGGGGGTAACGGGCTCAGGAAAGACCTTCACTATGGCAAATGTTATAGCAAGTCTTAACAGACCCACCCTTGTTATCGCCCACAATAAAACCCTTGCGGCGCAGCTTTATAACGAATTTAAGGAGTTTTTCCCCGAAAACGCCGTTGAATATTTTGTAAGCTATTATGACTATTATCAGCCCGAGGCATATGTGCCCTCTTCCGACACTTATATAGCTAAGGACTCTTCAGTAAATGACGAAATCGATAAGCTGAGACACTCTGCTACAGCGGCTCTTTTTGAACGGCGGGACGTTATAATTGTGGCTTCCGTCTCCTGTATTTACGGATTGGGCGACCCTATTGACTACAATGAAATGTGCGTTTCATTAAGACCGGGAATGGTTCGTGACATAAACGATATTTTGAAAAAGCTTGTGGAAATTCAGTATGACAGAAACGATGTTAATTTCACAAGAGGAACATTCAGGCTCAGAGGGGACACCCTTGAGGTTTTCCCGGCGGAAAGCTCTGATACAGCCTACAGAATAGAATTTTTCGGCGATGAGGTTGACAGAATTTCCGAGGTAGATTCTCTGACAGGGAATGTCAAGGGAATAAGAAATCACGTCTGCATTTACCCTGCAAGCCACTATGTTATTAACAGAGATAAAATGATTAAGGCAATAAATGCAATAAACGAGGAGCTTGACGAAAGAATTAAATTTTTCAAATCGGAAGAAAAATATATCGAAGCCCAGAGAATAGAGGAGCGAACCAATTACGATATGGAAATGCTTTCAGAAATGGGCTTTTGCTCCGGCATTGAGAACTATTCGAGACATTTATCCGGCAGAGCCGAGGGCAGCACTCCCCACACACTTATAGATTATTTCCCCAAGGATTTTATAACCATTGTGGACGAGTCTCACGTTTCAATTCCTCAGGTTGGGGGAATGTATAACGGCGACAGAGCCAGAAAAACTTCACTTGTAGATTACGGCTTCAGACTTCCTTCCGCTTTGGATAACCGCCCTCTTAAGTTTGATGAGTTTGAAAAGAAAATGAACCAAATGCTTTTTGTTTCCGCAACTCCCGGGAAGTATGAAAAGACCCATTCCGAGAATGTTGTGGAACAGATTATAAGACCTACAGGGCTTCTTGACCCCGAAATTGAAATAAGACCTGTTGAGGGGCAGATTGACGATCTTATTACTGAAATAAACAAAACAGTCAAAAAGGGCTGGAGGGTTCTTGTTACTACTCTTACAAAGAAAATGGCTGAGGATTTGACTAAATATTTGGGAGAAAACGGCGTTAAGGCTGAATATCTCCACTCGGATATAGACACACTTGAAAGGCTTGAAATTATAAGAAGCCTGCGTCTCGGCGAGTTTGACGTTTTGGTGGGAATAAACCTTTTGAGAGAGGGGCTTGATATCCCCGAGACGGCTCTTGTTATTATTTTGGACGCCGACAAGGAGGGCTTTCTCCGTTCGGAAACATCTCTTATTCAGACCGTGGGCAGAGCTTCACGAAACGCCGAGGGCAGGGTTATTATGTATGCCGATGTTATAACCGATTCCATTAAAAACGCCGTAATGGAGACCGCCAGAAGGCGTGAAATTCAAAAGAAATATAACGATGAACATGGCATAGTGCCTAAAACAATTATAAAGAAGGTTCACGAAATAATCAAAGCCACCGAAGCCGTTGTAGGCAGAAAAACTCAGAAGCTTGAAAAGGACGCCGAGTCAATGTCGGCGGCTGAGCTTAAAATGACAATTAACTCACTGACGGATAAAATGAAAAAGCTTGCTCTTGAGCTTAAATTTGAAGAGGCTGCGGAAATAAGAGACGAAATTAAGCGGCTGAATGAGCTTTTGCTTTTGTAAAAGGAGATTGTTACAGTTATGGAAAATATTGTTATAAGGGGTGCAAGGGAAAATAACCTTAAAAATATAAATGTGGATATTCCCCGAAACAAGCTGAATGTCTTTACGGGCTTAAGCGGCTCGGGAAAGTCAAGCCTTGCCTTTGACACTATATATGCCGAGGGTCAGAGACGCTATGTTGAAAGCCTTTCCTCTTACGCAAGAATGTTTTTGGGGCAAATGGATAAGCCCGATGTAGACACAATAGAGGGGCTGTCTCCGGCAATTTCAATCGACCAAAAAACCACGAACAATAACCCCCGTTCCACCGTAGGGACGGTTACCGAAATTTATGACTATTTCAGACTTCTTTTTGCCCGTGCCGGTATTCCCCACTGCCCCAAATGCGGAAGGGTTATCGAAAGGCAGACAATAGACCAGATTGTAGACCAAATTACGGCTTTGCCCGAGAGAACAAGGCTTCAGCTTCTTGCTCCCGTTGTAAGAGGGCGAAAGGGCGAACACGTTAAAATTTTAGAGGACGCAAAGAGAAGCGGCTATGTGAGAGTTCGAATAGACGGAATAATTTATGAGCTTTCAGACGAAATAAAGCTTGAAAAGAATAAGAAGCACACAATCGAAATCGTCGTTGACAGGCTTATTGTAAAAGAGGGCATTGAAGCCCGTCTTGCCCAGTCTGTAGAGACGGTTATGGCGCTGACCGACGGAATTTTGCTTGTGGACACAGGTGAAGAGACTTTGACCTTTTCTCAAAACTTTTCCTGTCCCGACTGCGGAATAAGCATTGAGGAAATTGAACCCAGAATGTTCTCTTTCAATAATCCTAACGGAGCCTGTCCCGAATGCTCCGGTTTAGGGGCAAAGCTTATTTTCGATCCCGATTTGATTGTGCCGATGCCTGAGCTTTCAATTCATCAGGGGGCAATTGCGGTTTACGGCTGGAACGCCATTATGAATGACGGCTCTATGAGCAACAACCTCTTTGAGAAGCTTTCGGCAAAGTACGGAATTGACCTTGATATGCCATATAAGGATTTGCCTGAGGACATAAAAAATATAATTATGTACGGAAACGGCGGGGAATATATTCCCGTTGAGTTTAAAAGCGGAGGACGGCTTAAAGCCTATGACTTTTATTTTGACGGCATTGTGAATAATCTTGAAAGAAGATACAGAGAGACCTATTCCGAAAGTGCAAAAAAGGAATATGAGGCTTTTATGACCAACGTAACCTGTCCTGCTTGTAAGGGCAGACGTTTAAGACCCGAATATTTGGCAGTTACAATAGGAGATAAAAATATTTCCGAAATTACCGAGCTTTCAGTCAAGGAGCTTAAAACCTTTTTTGCAGATCTTAAGCTTTCAAAAAGACAGGAAGCTGTAGCAAATTTGATTTTAAGAGAAATAAGAGCCAGAGTTGACTTTTTGTGTGATGTGGGGCTTGATTATCTTACACTTTCGAGAACTGCCGGAACTCTTTCCGGCGGCGAAAGTCAGAGAATTAGGCTTGCCACGCAGATCGGCTCAGGGCTTGTGGGGGTGCTTTACATTCTTGACGAGCCAAGCATAGGTCTGCACCAAAGAGACAATGACAAGCTTTTAGCTACACTTAAAAACCTTCGTGATTTGGGCAACACTTTGATTGTGGTGGAGCACGACAGCGACACAATTTTGGCTGCGGATAACGTAGTTGACATAGGCCCCGGAGCAGGAGTAGGCGGCGGAGAGGTTGTATATTCAGGCGATGTAAAGGGGCTTCTTGCCTGTGAAAAATCTGCAACAGGCAATTATTTAAGCGGAAGAGCCGAAATCCCCGTGCCGAAGGAAAGGCGTAAGCCCGGGAAGAATTTTCTCAAAATAAGGGGAGCAGAGGTCAACAACCTTAAAAAGCTTAATGTTGATGTGCCTTTGGGTGTGTTCGTATGTGTAACAGGTGTTTCAGGCTCGGGAAAAAGCTCCCTTGTAAACCAAATTATTTACAAAAGTCTTGCCCGAAAGCTGAACCACGCACGAATTAAAGCCGGAAAGGTTAAGTCTATCGAGGGCTGGCAGGCATTGGATAAAATCATAGCAATCGACCAGTCCCCCATAGGCAGAACCCCTCGGTCAAACCCTGCCACATATACAGGGCTTTTCGACCTTATAAGAGACTTGTTTGCAGGCTTGCCCGAAGCAAAAGTAAGGGGCTACGGAAAGGGCAGATTTTCATTTAACGTTAAGGGCGGAAGGTGCGAAGCCTGCACCGGCGACGGAATTATGAAAATTGAGATGAACTTTCTGCCGGATATTTATGTTCCCTGTGAGGTCTGCGGAGGAAAGAGATATAACAGGGAGACTTTGGAGGTTAAATATAAGGACAAGTCTATTTCAGACGTTTTGGATATGACCGTTGAGGAAGCTCTTGACTTCTTCCAAAATCTGCCCAAAATAAGGGCAAAGCTTGAAACCCTGAACGATGTGGGGCTTTCCTATGTTAAGCTGGGGCAGGCTTCGACAACTCTTTCCGGTGGAGAGGCTCAAAGAGTAAAGCTTGCCACAGAGCTTTCACGAAAGGCGACCGGAAAGACGATTTACGTTCTTGACGAGCCTACAACAGGGCTTCACACTGCCGACGTTCACAAGCTTATTGACATAATTCAAAGGTTGGCTGAAGGGGGCAACACAGTGGTTGTAATAGAGCATAACCTAGACGTAATCAAAACCGCCGACTATATTATTGATTTGGGTCCCGAAGGGGGAGACGGGGGAGGGCATATTGTGGCTAAGGGCACACCGGAACAGGTTGCCGCCTGTGAAGCTTCTTATACCGGAAAATATCTAAAAAAGCTTTTGAAAAAATAAATGTTATGGATTTATTACTAAAACATTAATTTTATGATTTTTTATTGACATAAAATCGGATTTTCGTTATAATATAATTAGCAGATGAGAAAAGCCACGCAGTGGGGGACTCATCGGGAGGTTTGGCTCCTGCGAATTAATCCGAACGTAAAGTAAGACATACAGGGCTTGCATAGTTGACGGACAACAGAAAAAACCGCTATCAGAGCAAGAATATAATGGCTTGCATAGTTGACGGACAACGGAAAAACCAAACAGAACCTATCGGGAGCTATTTATTTACGAATATTTAGCTCCCTTTAGTTTTATGAGGAGATTTTTTTATGGAAACAAAATATTATAACAATGATACAGCCATACCTGTAATTGTTGAAGCTGCCGGGTTATACAAAAGAAATTTGCTGAACAAGTCAATATTGTTTATTACAAAGCAAAATAATGATTTGGTAAGTTAT
>JAJBVU010000062.1:0-2573 GCA_020859645.1 Eubacterium sp.
GATATTGTCAATAACTTTATGAAATCTGCAATGCGTTCTTGTCACACTTCGGGAGGAGCTTCAAGGGTAATTCTGCCCAGCCTTCCCCCTCTGAACTCGTCGAAAAGAACAGCCGAGGTTCTTAATGGGTCAACCTCTCCCCCTTTGGTAAGAAAGCCCCTGTTTTTGCCTATGTTCAAAAGTATTTCGTTTGGGGCACCTTCTTCGGAGACGGAATATCTCTTATTTAAACAGCCGGGATAAAGCTTAATAATTCGGCTGATAAACTCAGCTGCAAGCTCCGGCATATCCAAAATATCATCGTTTACGGCTCCCGTAAAAGCAAGACGGAGCCCTGCCTCTTTGTCGTCAAACTTGGGCCAAAGAATGCCGGGGGTGTCCAAAAGCTCAAGGTCTTTCTTTATTTTAACCCACTGCTTGCTTCTTGTGACGCCGGGCTTATCTCCTACCTTGGTCATATTTCTGCCTAAAATTTTGTTTATAAGAGTAGACTTTCCCACGTTGGGAATTCCGGCAATCATAACTCTTGAAGGCACCATAATTCTGCCCCTTGCCTTAAGCCTTTCAATTTTTTCCTTCATTAATAAACGGCACGCCGGATAAAACTCCTTTATGCCCTCGCCCTTTTTGCTGTCGGCGGTTATGACATAAAAGCCCTTTTCCTTAAAATATTCCTGCCAAAGCTTTGTTTTCGAAGGATCCGCAAGGTCTGACTTGTTTAAAATTATAATTCGCTTTTTGTTTGCCGCCAGCTTATCAATATCGGGATTTTTCGATGAAAGAGGAAGTCTTGCGTCAACAAGCTCGCAGACAATATCCACAAGAGAAATATTTTCTTCCATCATACGGCGGGTTTTGGTCATATGACCGGGGTACCACTGTATATCCAAATTAAACGCCCTCTTTCCTTAATTTTAAATGTAGAAATGTATATCAGATACTATAAAAGTCCATTGAGAACACTTTTATAGTAAAAGAGACGCAAATAAAATTGCGTCCCCTGAAAAATTATTTCGATGTTCTTTTGTTGATGTTTTCCTTAACCTTAGCGGCTTTGCCCACTCTCTGTCTGAGATAGTTAAGCTTAGCACGTCTTACGATACCGAAACGAACAACCTCAATACGGTCGATTCTGGGTGAATGAACAGGCCATGTTCTTTCAACGCCTACGCCTGAAGCAATTCTTCTTACGGTAAAGGTTTCTTTAGCGCCGCCGCCCTGTCTTTTAAGAACGGTGCCTTCAAACATCTGAAGTCTTTCTCTGTTGCCCTCTACAACCTTTGCATATACTCTTACAGTATCGCCTACGTTAAAGTCGGCAACATTGCTCTTAAGCTGAGCATCTTCGATTTCCTTAATAATAGTAGCATTCATAGGAAATTTTCTCCTTTCATCATAGATATTCTTAAAGACCTGAGGGAAAACCTTCCCCTAAGCAGCCTTCTGCTTACGTCCCAGAGGAATATCCGTTATACCGAACAAGAGAGATTATACCACAGAAAAACCCCCAATGCAAGCACTTTTTTGCTTTTCGGCGAAAAAAATTTCAAGCCTTTCATTGGAATATTTTTTATTTTTCAAAATTGCTTGCAGAATACTGCTGAGAATGATATAATGGTTATATTTCAAATTTATTGAGGTGATATTGTGAAGCCCATTATTAAGTGGCCCGGCGGAAAATCAAGAGAAATTGAAAAATTCCAATATTTAATTCCCGAATACAGTCGCTATATTGAGCCTTTTTTCGGAGGCGGAGCCGTGTATTTTCACCTTATGCCAAAAACTGCTGCCGTTAACGATATTTCCGAGTCGCTGATGCAATATTATCAGCTTATTAAAAATCAGGACAAGCTGTTATACGACTTACTAATGTGCTATTGCAGCAGTTTTAACAGTGTAATGTCTGTCTGCGGCAATAACACAGGCGAGTTATCAGATATATTTCTTAAATTGAAAGACGGTATAATACAAAGGCAGGACTTAAGCGAAGCTTTAAAGCATATAATATTAAGCATTTCCGAAAAAATCAATTCAAATTTAAGTGAAAGGCTTATTTTAAATACAAATGAATTTGAAGGCTTTCTTTTTGAAATGGCGGAGGATAAATTCATAAGAACAGTGTCTAATTATAATAAAAAGCCTTTTTCATCTGAGGATCTTAAAAATAATCTGATTACGGGTTTTACAAGCGGATATTATATGTATTTCCGCAAGGTTTATAATGACATAAGCTTAGGATGGACCGAAAATCTGTCAGCCCAATATAAAGCAGCTAACTTTTACTTTATCAGGGAATACTGTTACGGTTCTATGTTTCGCTATAATTCCAAAGGTGAGTTTAATATTCCCTACGGCGGAATGTCATATAATCGAAAGGATATGGCTGCTAAAATCAAGAATATGTTTAACAAAGATATAGAAGAGTTGTTTTCCGACACCGATATATACTGTTCTGATTTTGAAGATTTTTTAAAAAAAATAAATCTTAAGGAAGATGACTTTGTGTTTCTTGACCCTCCTTATGACACAGATTTTTCAAACTATGAAGGGCGAGATTTCACAAAGGCAGACCA
>JAJBVU010000062.1:2583-6077 GCA_020859645.1 Eubacterium sp.
TAATAATACAGAGTTCATTAAAAGTCTTTATGATATTGACTTCAATATATTAAGCTTTGATAAACAATATGCATATAACGTAAGAAGCAGAAATAAGCGAGAAACGGAACACCTTATAATAACAAACTTCCCTGCCAAGGCTTGACAGGGAAATTTGTTATTATATATTTTCAACAACAATCTATTGTGTGCTATATCCTTCAATCCTCTTTTTTGCTGCTTCAAAATATATTTTGTCAATTTCACAGCCCGCAAAACGTCTGCCGAGTTCTGCACAGGCTGCACCTGTAGAGCCTACGCCCATAAAAGGATCAAATACAATATCATTGGGATTGCTGGCAATCTTTATAATATGCTTAAGCAGCTTAACGGGCTTTTGAGCCGGGTGCTTCGGATTTTTCAGCCGTTCAGGCTGCATACAAATGGGACTTTCGAAAAAATTATGCATTTCATTCTGTTTTGTAAAATTCCATTTGTGACCTTTGTTCCACATACAAATAATCATCTCGCAGCTGTTTAAAAAGCCATTTTTAAAAATCTTTGGTGCGGGATTTGTTTTATGCCATATAAAAAATTGAAATGTATCAAACTCCGGATCGAAGGCTTCGTGCCATTTGCCTAAAAGGTTATAGCTTGTAAAAACAAATATATTACCGTTCGGCTTTATAATTCGTTTGAAGTCCGGCAAAAGCTTTTTGGGGTCTAAGGGTATATTATCCCAATCGGCTATATTATTGTTTAAGGCTTCTCTTCCCGGAAGAACTATGTTTCCCGTTGAATACTGTGCTATGTTATATGGCGGATCCGTAAGTATTAGATCTATACAGTTATCGGGAATTTTTTTCATATATTCAAGACAATCACCATATATTAATCTTGCCATTTTATTCACCAATACAATCACTTATCATACGATTAATCCTTCTGTTTAAATCAATTTCTTCCAATGCTTCCCGATAAATTTCGATAAAATCTTCAAAAGTAAATCCGCACGGCAGTATGCGTTCCCAAAAGTCTGCTCCGATTAAAAACATCGAAGGGTAATTTAAATGCTTTTTTACTGCACCCTTCCATACATTCCCCTCGCCGTCTTTATTATATAATGTGGCAAAATAAGCATTGCAGTTTTCTATACCCATATCCACATAAATATTCAAAAGCTTTTCAACATTAGATGGAGCATTTGAACTGTCAAGATCTCCGCCGGCTTTAAGTTCCATAATATTCCACATTTTTCCGTCATAAAATGCCAAATCTACGGGTTTTGAAAAAATTCTATCGGTTTTATACTTTTGAGACAAAGGCAGAAGAGTCTTCCTTATATTTTCCATAGTAACGCCGCTTTCTACTCGTTTTTTTCCTTTTCCATAAGCAACATTGTTCGCTCTGAAAGCAGCTATTTCTCCACGAAGATTACCGTTAGCGCTGTCAACATCCGTAACTACAATTTGCCCCTTTATTGCAGATTCGTCAATGTTATGAGGTAAATTTCTTGGATTGACAATAGTCGGAACATTCTCATCTCCGAACTTTAATCTTGTAATTCTTTTAGCACAGGTTTCAATTGCAAAACCGCTTTTTGATTCAAAGCTGCTTACAAACACCATACTTGCAGTAATTTTTTCGTCCATTTGGCTTAACAAATAATTATTGACCTTTCTTTTAAAATTAAACCTAAAATCTGCTTCAATAAGCTTTGTAAGATTAGAAAATTCCTCAATTACTATATTTTTAATACGCTGTCTCATAATGTTATACTCCTTCAAATAATTCCGCTAAGGTTATATCTAAGCCATCTGCAATTTTTTTAATATTGACGATTGCAATGTTTCGTTTTCCTGCTTCAACAGAAGCAAAGTAAGTTCTGTCCATACCTATTTTTAAAGCGAATTTTTCCTGACTTAAACCGGTATTTAGACGCAGCTCTTTTATGCGTCTGCCGAGTTTTTCTTTAACCATATTATCACTCCCTGTATATTTTATTGTATCAGCATGCGGAAAATGAGACAACGGACTATAAGCAACATAAAAAACAAAAAAGCAAATTTTAAGACTTTCAATTGACATACTGCAAAAAACAATTTATAATGGGGAAAATAAAAAGACTCTATCCGATAGAGAAAAGTTTCTTGAGAAAAGAGGCGGTTTTATGATAAGACAGGCAGTTTTGGACGATAAAGCGAAAATAGCTGAAACGTATGACGAGCTTTTGAAATATGAAAAGAAAAAAGGCGGCTGCTCAAACTGGGTTTTGGGAGTATATCCTACCGTTAAGGTGCCTGAGAGCAGAATCCCGCAGGGGACTATGTATGTTTTGGAGGAAGAAGGCGAAATCTACGGAAGCATGGTTCTCAATAAGGAACAGGCGGAGGTCTACAGGCAGATTAAGTGGAAATTTCCGGCTGAGGACGGCGAGGTGCTTGTGGTTCATACACTGTGTATTCCTCCGAGCAAGTCGGGCAGAGGATACGGCAGAAAAATGGTTGAGTTCGCAAAGGAATTTGCAAAGGAACAGGGCTGCCGGGTTATGAGAATAGACACCTATGTTCACAACGAACCGGCGAAAAGGCTTTATACAAAATGCGGCTTCAGACTTGTTGGGTCGGCAAAATGTCTCCACGAAGGGCTTATAGAGGAAGAGCTCGCCTTTTTGGAATACGATTTGGGTACTGAAAATGAATAATGCTTATTATGACTTTGAGTTCGGAAAGCTGCACGTAGGCTGTGAAGATGAAACCTTACTTTTATTAAAAGCAGAAAAGGACAGCGGTAACCAAGGCGAAGGAGAACGAAGCCCCTTCAGCGATTTGGTTTACACCCGTGTCTGCGAATTTATAAAGGGCGAACGTAAGGACTTCGGGCTTAGCTTCAGACTTGAAGGCACAGACTTTCAAAAAGCCGTTTGGAATGCCCTCCTTAACATAGGTTACGGAGAAACCAAAACCTACGGAGAAATTGCGGCGGAAATCGGCAGACCAAAAGCCGCAAGAGCGGTAGGCTCAGCCTGCGGCAAAAACAGGCTTTGGCTTATAGTCCCCTGTCACAGAGCCGTAGGGGCAAATTCCTTAGGAGGATATGCCGGAGGTGTTGAAATGAAAAAGGCGCTTTTGGACACAGAAAAAGCCGCCCGGAAAGTCATTTCATAATTTTTCACAAATTGAGGTGTTATTTCATTGACAAAGTGTGGTTAATATGCTATAATAACATTTGAACGAACTGTCAAATAATACAAAAAATCAGTGAGGTCAGTCCTCAGAGGCAAGATAATCCAGACTTACTCCGTAAAGACGGGCAATTTTTACTGCCATACTGAAGGAAGGCTCAACCAAATTGTTTTCATATCGTGAAAGGGAGCCCTTGTTTATATCAAGCTTCAAAGCCGCTTCCATAATAGACAGGTTTTTCTCCTGTCTGAGCCTTTTGATTTTGCCGCCGAAATCTTCCATTTGACCTGTCTCCTTTATTATATAAAGAATTTAATAACATACCATAGC